>NZ_JAINEZ010000033.1:0-53342 GCF_019873065.1 Sphingobium sp. PNB | reverse complement strand
AAGAGACAGGCTGAAGCAGACCGCGCCGGGGGCGCTGGTGCTGGAGGCGAACGGGAGCAGCCGTTGGACGCGGGCCGACGCTCTGCGCCCCGGCATGACGATATTGGTGGCGGCAGGCGAAAGGCTGGCCGCCGACGGGCGTGTCGTGGAGGGCGAAAGCGGGCTCGACATCGCCTTTCTGACCGGGGAAAGCGCGCCGGTGCGGGTGCATCCCGGCGACGATGTGCAGGCGGGCTCGCTCAACATCGACGGGCCGATCCGGGTGGAGGTGACGGCGGCGGGGGCCGACACCGTCATTGCCGACATCGCCCGGCTGATGGAGGAGGCGGGGCAGGGCAAGTCGCGCTATGTGCGGCTGGCCGACCGGGCGGCGCGGCTCTATGCGCCCTGCGTCCATCTGCTGGCGGCGCTGTCCTTCGCGGGGTGGATGATCGCCGGGGCGGGGGTGCATCAGGCGTTGCTGATCGCGGTGGCGGTGTTGCTGATCACCTGTCCTTGCGCCTTGGGGCTGGCGGTGCCCGCGGCGCAGATCGTCGCCTGCGGCGCGTTGATGCGGCGGGGCGTGCTGGTCAAGGACGGGTCGGCGCTGGAACGGCTGGCGGAGGTCAGCGAAGCGGTGTTCGACAAGACCGGCACGCTGACGCTGGGCCGTCCGGTGCCGCAGGGCTTGCGCCGTCTGTGGCGCGACGACCGGTCGATCCTGCTGTCCCTGTCGCGGGCGTCTCGCCATCCGCTGAGCGTCGCCTTGCGGCAGGCGCTGGAGGCGCGGGGGGCGACGCCCGCCGCGCTCGACAATGTACGCGAAGTGGCGGGGGAGGGCGTGTTCGCGGACTATGAAGGCGTGGCCGTGTCGCTGGCGCGTCCGCGCAGCCTGATCAACCTGTTCGGGCTGGCGGCGGAATATCGGCGCGGGGATCAGGCCTTGCTGCTGGGCTTCACCGACGCGTTGCGGCCCGATGCGGCGGAAACGCTGGACGTGCTGCGCGGCATGGGGATGAAGATATTGATCGCCAGCGGCGACCGGCCCGAAGCGCTGGAGGAGATTGCCCGCGAAACCCGCACTACCGCCATCGGCCATCTGCGCCCCGCCGACAAGCTGGCGCTGATCGACCGGCTGAAGGCCAGGGGCGAGAAGGTGCTGATGATCGGGGACGGGCTGAACGACGGCCCGGCGCTGGCGGCGGGTCATGCCAGCATGGCGCCCGCCTCCGCCAGCGATGCGAGCCAGCTTACCGCCGACGCCGTATTCCTGGGCGACAGGCTGGCGCCAGTGGCGCTGACCGTGCATGCGGCGCGGCGGACGGTCGCGGTGGTGAAGCAGAATTTCGCGCTGGCGATCGGCTATAATGTGCTGGCGGTGCCGCTGGCCATAGCGGGGAAGGTGACGCCGCTGGTCGCGGCGGTGGCGATGTCGACATCCTCGCTGATCGTCATCGCCAATGCCCTGCGTCTGAAAGGAGTCGTGAAATGACCGGTCTCAGCCTGTTGATTCCGATTGCGCTTGGGCTGGGGCTGCTGGGGCTGGCGGCCTTTTTCTGGGCGCTGGGCAATGGCCAGTTCGAGGATACGGATGGAGCGGCTGTGCGCATCCTGATCGACGCGGATTGACGGCAGGCGGATTTTCGCCCTTTTGGGGTGGATACGGTGGATGATTTGACTGGATAATCGCAATTAATAAGGCAGATTGCCTTAATATGAGCTGTTTATAAGTCGGATTGCATGCCATGATTTCCCTATCATGGCGCACATGACGAACCCGCCCCCCTTCACCGATTTCGCCCCCGCCATCCGGCCGCAATCGCCGCTCCGCCGGGCCATTACGGCCGCCTATCGCCGCGATGAAGCAGAGTGCATGGCGCCCCTGCTGGAAGCCGCCGCGCTGCCCGACGCCATGCGGCAGGGGGTGCGTGACATGGCGCGCAGGCTGGTGACGACGCTACGCGCCAACGGCAAGGGCAGCGGGGTCGAGGCGCTGGTGCAGGAATATTCGCTCTCCAGCCAGGAGGGCGTGGCGCTGATGTGCCTGGCTGAGGCGTTGCTGCGCATTCCCGACGATGCGACCCGCGACGCGCTGATCCGCGACAAGATCGCTGACGGCGACTGGGGCGGGCATCTGGGCGGCGGCAAGTCGCTGTTCGTCAATGCGGCGACCTGGGGGCTGGTGGTGACGGGCAAGCTGGTCGGCAGCGTGGACGACCGGGGTTTGGGCGCGGCGCTGACCCGGCTGGTGGCGCGGCTGGGCGAGCCGGTGATCCGGCGCGGCGTGGACCTCGCCATGCGGATGATGGGCGAGCAGTTCGTGACCGGCGAGACCATCGGGGAAGCGCTGAAGCGGGCGCGGACGGAGGAGGCAAAGGGTTTCCAGTACAGCTATGACATGCTGGGGGAGGCGGCGGCGACGGCGGCGGACGCGGCCCGCTATCTGGAGGATTACCGGCAGGCGATCCACGCCATCGGGCGGGCGTCGGATGGGCGCGGCGTCTATGCCGGGCCGGGCATCTCGATCAAGCTGTCGGCGCTGCATCCGCGCTATTCCCGCGCCCAGGCGGAGCGGGTCATGGGGGAATTGCTGCCCCGGGTGAAGGAGCTGGCGCTGCTCGCCAAAAGCTATGACATCGGCCTCAATATCGACGCGGAGGAGGCGGATCGGCTGGAATTGTCGCTCGATCTGCTGGAGAGTCTGGCGCTGGACCCGGAGCTTGCGGGGTGGAACGGGCTGGGCTTCGTGGTGCAGGCCTATGGCAAGCGCTGTCCCTTCGTCATCGACTGGATCGTCGATCTGGCCCAGCGCGCCGGGCGGCGGATCATGGTGCGGCTGGTCAAGGGCGCCTATTGGGACGCGGAGATCAAGCGGGCGCAGGTCGATGGGATGGCCGACTTCCCGGTCTATACGCGGAAGGTGCATACGGACGTCGCCTATATCGCCTGCGCGAAGAAGCTGCTGGCGGCGCGTGACCGGGTGTTCCCGCAATTCGCGACGCATAATGCGCAGACTCTGGCTACGGTCCATCATCTGGCGGAGCCGGGTTTCACGCTGGGCGACTATGAGTTTCAGTGCCTGCACGGCATGGGCGAGCCGCTCTATGAGCAGGTGGTGGGGACGGGGAATCTGGACCGTCCCTGCCGCATCTATGCGCCGGTCGGCACGCATGAGACGCTGCTCGCCTATCTGGTGCGGCGGCTGCTGGAAAATGGCGCGAACAGTTCCTTCGTGCACCGTATTGCCGATCCGGCGGTGCCGGTGGAGGAGATGATCGCGGACCCGGTCGAGCAGGTGCTGGCGATGCCGCATCCGGGCGCGCGGCATGCGGAGATCGCGCTGCCATCCGAACTGTATCCGGACCGGCGCAATTCGGACGGGATCGACCTTAGCGACGAGAATGCGCTGGCGATGCTGGCGCAGACGCTGGCGGAAAGCGCGCAAATCAATTGGACGGCGGCGCCGCAGGGCGAGGAAGGCACGGCGCGGCTGGTGCTGAACCCCGCCAATCGGCGCGATGTCGTGGGGACGGTGTTCGAGGCGTCGGCGGACCATGCGCGGGCGGCGGTCCTGCGCGCGGAGGGAAGCGGCTGGGCGCTGGTGCCGGTAGCGGAGCGCGCCGCGATGCTGGAGCGGGCCGCCGACGCGATGCAGGCGCGCATGCCGATCCTGTTGGGGCTGATCGTGCGGGAAGCGGGCAAGTCGCTGCCCAACGCCATAGCCGAAGTGCGGGAGGCGATCGATTTCCTGCGCTATTATGCGGCGCAGGCGCGGGCGGCTTTCGGCCCGGCACAGGTGGCCTTGGGGCCGGTCGTGTGCATTTCGCCCTGGAATTTCCCGCTGGCGATCTTCACCGGGCAGGTCGCGGCGGCGCTGGTCGCGGGCAATGCGGTGCTGGCCAAGCCCGCCGAGGAGACCCCGCTGATCGCGGCGGAGGCGGTGCGGTTGCTGCATGAGGCTGGGGTGCCGGGCGATGCGTTGCAGCTTGTGCCCGGCGCGGGCGAGATCGGCGCGGCGCTGGTGGCGGCGCCGCAGACCGCCGGCCCGCTGTTCACCGGATCGACCGAGGTGGCGCGGCTGATCCAGCGGCAATTGGCTTCGCGCCTCTCTGCTTCGGGCAGGCCCATTCCGCTGATCGCGGAGACGGGCGGGCAGAATGCCATGATCGTCGACAGCTCCGCGTTGGCGGAGCAGGTGGTGGCGGATGTCATCGCCTCCGCCTTCGACAGCGCGGGGCAGCGCTGTTCGGCGCTGCGCATCCTCTGCCTGCAGGAGGATGTGGCGGACCGGACGCTGGCGATGCTGAAGGGGGCGCTCAGGGAATTGCAGATCGGGCGGACCGACCGGCTGGCGGTCGACATCGGGCCGGTCATCACGGACGAGGCGAAGGAAGGGATAGAACGGCATATAGAGGCGATGCGGGCGCTGGGCTGCGCGGTGGAGCAGCAGCCGCTGCCGCAGGAAACCGCGCATGGCAGCTTCGTGCCGCCGACGATCATCGAGATCGACGACATCGCGCAATTGCGGCGCGAGGTGTTCGGGCCGGTGCTGCACGTCATCCGTTTCCCTCGCACCGGGTTGAACGCGCTGGTCGATGCGATCAACGCGACCGGCTATGGCCTGACCTTCGGTTTGCATACGCGGCTGGACGATACCGTCGCGCAGGTGACGGGGCGGGTGAAGGCGGGCAATCTCTATGTGAACCGCAATGTGATCGGCGCCATCGTGGGCGTACAGCCCTTTGGCGGGCGGGGCCTGTCGGGCACCGGGCCGAAGGCGGGCGGGCCGCTTTATCTGGGGCGGCTGGTGGCGGTGCCGCCGGTCTTTGCGGAGCGGGCCGGTTCGCTCCGGTCGCCGCTCAGCGATTTTGCCGACTGGCTGGCGGCGAAGGGCGAGGCGGAGGCTTCGGCCATGGCGCGGCGCTGTGGCGATGCCTCGGCGCTGGGCGTTGAGATGACCCTGCCCGGGCCGGTGGGGGAGCGCAACCTCTATGCGCTGCATCCGCGAGGACTGATCGGGATGCGGCCCGCGACGCGGCAGGGGTTGTTGCAGCAGATGGCGGCGGTACTGGCGACGGGCAATCGCGGGGTGCTGTGGGACATGGAACTGCCGCTGGGGTTGCCCGCGCATATTGCGGCGCATTTCACATCGCAGGCGGATGGGCTGCTTGGGGCGGTGCTGGTCGAGGGCGATGCCGCGCGGATCGGTGCGGTGGTTCGGGACGTGGCCGTCATGCCGGGGCCGGTCGTCAGCGTCCATGCGGCGGGGGCGGATGGGGGGTACCCGCTCGATTGGCTGCTGGAGGAAGTGTCGACCTCCATCAACACGACGGCTGCGGGGGGTAATGCCAGCCTGATGATGATCGGGTAAGAGGCTAAAGCGCGCCTTCGCAGGAGCAAGTCACGCTCAGCTTTTCTTCAGCAAGCCCGTCACGACCGGCGCGATCTTGCCGACGATGATGTTCACCCCGGCCGGATTGGGATGGATGGAATCGGCCTGCATCAGCCTGGGATTCCCGATCACGCCGTCGAGGAAGAAGGGGTAGAGCGGCAGGTCGTAACCCTTCGCCAGTCGGGGATAGATGGCGTCGAACTTCGCGCCATAATCCTTGCCCATATTGGGCGCGGCCATCATGCCGGTGAGCAGCACGGGGATCTGCCGCTGCCTGAGCTGGTCCAATATGGCGCGCAGATTCTTCTCGCTGTCCTCCGGCGGGAGGCCGCGCAGCATGTCGTTGCCGCCCAGGTCGAGCAACAGCAGGTCGGGCTTGCGCGGCAGGCCGTCGAGCGTGAAGGCGAGGCGCTGCATGCCGCCCAGCGAGGTTTCGCCCGAAACCCCGGCATTGCGGACCTGAACCGCCAGCCCCTTTGCCTTCAGCGCCTGTTCGAGGCGGAAGGGGAAGCTTTCATTCTGGGCCACGCCATAGCCGGCATAGAGGCTGTCCCCGAAGGCGAGGACCAGCTTGCCGTCGGCCATCGGGGCTGCGGCGTTCCGGACCTCGGCCGTCGGCGCGGCGCTATTGTTGGCGGCGGGTTCGCCCGAACAGGCGGTGAGCAATTGCACAATCGCCATGGCGCCCACATATATCGACCATCTTCCCGCCTTCATGGGGTTCCTTTCGCTGATGCACGGCTCGTCCTCCCTTGCCCATATTGCGATTGAAGCGCGCAATGTCACCCTTTCGCTTGGCACGCGCGAGGCGCCGACGCTGATTTTGAAGGGCGTCGACCTCTCCATCCCAAAGGGCGAGAGTCTGGCGATCCTCGGGCCGTCGGGATCGGGCAAGTCGTCATTGATGGCGATATTGTCGGGACTGGAGCGCGCCAGCGGCGGGGAGGTTCGGGTTGCCGGGATCGATTATGGGCCGCTGGACGAGGATGCGCTGGCGCGGGCGAGGCGCGGGCGCGTGGGCATCGTGTTGCAGAGCTTCCACCTGCTGCCGACCATGACGGCGGTGGAGAATGTCGCCGTGCCGCTGGAACTGGCGGGCTTCGGGGATGCCTTCGCGCGCGCGGCGAGCGAGCTGGAGGCGGTGGGACTTGGGCACCGGCTGCACCATTATCCGGCCCAGCTTTCGGGCGGCGAGCAGCAGCGCGTGGCCATCGCCCGCGCCGTCGCGCCGGGGCCGGACATCATCTTCGCGGACGAGCCGACGGGCAATCTGGACGGCGCGACCAGCGGGGCGATCGTCGAACTGCTGTTCGCCCGGCGGGAAGCGAATGGCGCGACATTGGTGATCATCACCCATGACCCCGGACTGGCGGAGCGGTGCGACCGCGTCGTGGAGATGCGGGATGGGCTGATTGTCGCGGACCGGAGGCTGTGACGGGGCCCGAAACTGCGCTGGGCTGGCGCGGCTGCTGGCGGATCGCCCAACGCGACCTGCATCGCGGCTTCCGGGGTTTGCGGCTGCTGTTCATCTGCCTGTTCCTGGGCGTGGCGACGCTGGCGACCATCGGCGGGCTGACCGCCGCGATCACCGGCGAGATTGCGAGCAAGGGGCAGGTGTTGCTGGGCGGCGACGTCGAGGTGGCGATGTCCCAGCGCGAGGCCAGCGCGGCGGAGAAGGCGGCCTTCCGGCGCGAGGGCGTGCTGAGCGAGACGATCAGACTGCGGGCCATGGCGCAGCGGGTGGGGGAGGGCGCCGGACCCTCCGCCGTGCTGACCGAACTCAAGGGCGTGGACGGGGCCTACCCGCTTTATGGCGCGCTGGCGCTGAAAGGCGGGCGGGCCGGGCCTATGCGCGCCGACGAGCTGGTCATCGGACAGGCGCTGGCGGACCGGCTGGACGTGAAGCCGGGCGATGGCCTGCGCTATGGCGCGGCGACCTTCCGCATCCGCGACATCATCGCGGAGGAGCCGGACCGGGTGGGGGCGGGCTTCACCCTGGGGCCGGTCGCGCTCACCTCCATAGAGGGCATCAGGCGCAGCGGCCTGATCCAGCCGGGCAGCCTGTATGAGAGCAAATATCGCATCCGCCTGGACGCAGGCAGGGATGCCGGGGCTGAGAGCGAGCGGCTGAAGCGCGCCTTCCCCTCTGCCGGTTTCGAGATCAAGGACCGCGACGGCGCGGCGCCGGGGACCAGCCGTTTCCTGGAGCGGATGGGGCAATTCCTGTCGCTGATCGGTCTCGCCGCGCTCGCTATAGCGGGGATCGGGGTCAGCAACGGGGTAGCCTCCTATCTTGCGATCAAGCGCAACGGCATTGCGACGTTGAAGATATTGGGCGCTTCCTCCGCCGACATCGCCCGCATCTATCTGATGCAGATCGGCGCGGTGGCCGTGCTGGCCATTGGCTGCGGGCTGGCGGCGGGGATCGTGCTGCCGCTGGGGCTGGTGACGGCGATGCGGGACATATTGCCGGTGCAGCCCGGTTTCGCCATCGCGCCCTGGCCGCTCGTCACCAGCGCGCTTTACGGACTGCTGATCGCCTTCATCTTCACCGTGCCGCCCTTGACGCGGGCACGGACCCTGCCCGCCGCTGCCCTGTTCCGCGAAACGGTCGACCGGCGGCGCGGGGTCGATCGGCTGAGCATGATCGCGGTGGGCGCGGCGGGGGCGGCCGCCGTGGCGCTGGCGCTGGGCTCGGCGCGGGAGCCCTGGTTCGCGGCGGCGATGCTGGGCGCGGTCGCGGCCATGCTGGCGCTGCTGACCGGCATCGGCCTATTGGTCCGGCGCGTCGCGCGTCGGCTGCCCGCGCCGCGTCGTCCGCTTGCCCGGCTGGCGGTCGCCAATCTCCATCGGCCCGGTGCGCAGACGTCGGCGCTGGTGGTGGCGCTGGGGCTGGGCCTGACGCTGTTCGTGACGCTGGCGGCGATCCAGTCGAGCCTCAGCGCCGAAATCCGCAACACCGTGCCCCGCACCGCGCCGGACCAGTTCGTGCTGGACATCCCCATCGCCGCCAGGGACAGGTTCCTTGCGCTGGTCGGCAGGGAGGCGCCGGGTGCCAAGGTCAATATGGTGCCGACCCTACGCGGGACGATCGTCGCCTATGGCGGGCAGCGGGTGGCGGACCTCAAGGAACTGCCCGAGGGCGCCTGGTTCCTGCGCGGTGAGCGGGGCGTCACCTATAGCGAGGCTCTGCCCGAGGGGTCGGAACTGGTCGAAGGGCAATGGTGGCCCCGCGACTATGCCGGGCCGCCGCTCGTCTCGCTCGACCGCGAGGCGGCGGAGGTGATGGGCGTCGGCATCGGCGACACGCTCACCGTGTCCGTGCTGGGGCGCGAGATCGAGGCGCGCATCGCCTCCCTGCGGCAGGTCAATTGGGAGACGATGGGTTTCAACTACATCATGGTCTTCTCCCCCAACACGCTGCGCAGCGCGCCGCACAGCCTGTCGGCGACGATCACGATGAAGGGCGCGTCGGAAGGGGCGATGACGCGCACGCTGCTGGCGGCCTTCCCCTCCGTCTCGATCATCGCCGTGGGCGAGGTGGTGGCGCAGGTCACGGTGCTGCTGGGGCAGATGTCCACGGCCATCGTGCTGGCGGGATCGGTCGCGATCCTGGCAGGGATCGCGGTGCTGATCGGGGCGATTGCGGCGTCGCGCCAGGCGCGGGCCTATGACAGTGTGATCCTGAAGACGCTGGGCGCGACCCGCTGGCAGATATTGGGCGCGCAGGGCATTGAATATGCGCTGCTGGCCGGTGTGCTGGCGCTGGTGGCGCTTGGCCTTGGCCTTGGCGCGGGCTGGTTCGTGATCGTGCGGATATTCGATTTCCACTGGGCGCCGGATTGGCTGCTCGTACTCTCGACCCTGGGCGCGGGGGCGGTGCTTACACTGGGGATCGGGCTGTTGGGGTCGATCCCGCTGATGTCGGTGCGGCCGGCCCGCGCCTTGCGGGCGTTGTAGGGAGCGGCCCTGTCGCGCAGGGAAGCGGCCGCTACTGCGCGAACAACCGTTTCGGCAGCACGACATGCACGCCCTTGTTGCGGTCGACGAGCCATCGCCCGCAACGCTGCCTCGCCCAGAAAGTCGATCATGTTGCGAAGCGCCTTGCGCGTGGCGTGGCTGTCCATATTACCACGATGGATGGCGGGCGGCGAGGAATCGACCCTGCCGCGTGCGGTCGGCCGCGCCACGCCCATGCTGCCGAAGAAGGGCGCTAACGGTATTTCGATGCCGAGGTTGAAAAGCCCCACCATCCGGTCGCGGTCCAGCGGCACGATCCGGATTCGGGAACAGGGGAAGTTGTCCGTCAGGAAGCGCCCGCCATAGCGGAAGATGTGATGGCGAGCGGGCGGCTCAATTGCCGTTCGTCACCATGGGGGCGCTGAACGGCGCCAATGTCCGGGTGGGGCTGGAGGATTCGCTGTTCGCAGGGAAGGGGAAATTGGCGACATCCAATGCGGAGCAGGTCGCGCTGATCCGGTCCATCCTCGAACTTCTGTCGCTGGAGGTCGCGACGGCGGAGGAGACCCGCGCCATCCTTGACCTCAAGGGCGCCGACAATGTCGCCTTCTAGGCACGGGCCGGCGGGCAAGAGGATGAGGCAAGGACCGCTTGCGCGTTCAGGCAGGCGCCGTCCGGGAATCTACGGATAGGAATGAAGGGCCGGTGAGAGGAACTTCCGGGGGATCGCCACTGAGGCGAACCATCTGGAAGGGATCGGCCATCGTGAAAGCCTTGATCTATGGAGGACCGGGCGAGAAGAGCCTGGGCGAAAGGGCCAAGCCGCAGATCGCGGAGGGCGGCGACGCGATCGTCCGCGTGACGCACACCACCATCTGCGGCACCGATCTTCATATCCTGAAGGGCGATGTGCCGGGTTGCGCGCCCGGCCGCATATTGGGGCATGAAGGCGTCGGGGTGATCGATTCCGTCGGGCCTGCCGTCACCAACTTCACGCCCGGCGACCATGTCCTCATTTCCTGCATCACTGCCTGCGGACGGTGCGACTATTGCCGGCGCGGCATCTATTCCCATTGCAGGACCGGCGGCTGGCTGCTGGGCAACGAGATCGACGGGACGCAGGCGGAATATGTCCGCATACCCCATGCCGACACCAGCCTCTATCCCATTCCGGCGGGGATGGACGAGGAAGCGCTGGTGATGCTGAGCGACATCCTGCCGACCGGCTTCGAATGCGGCGTGCTCAACGGCAAGGTCGCGCCCGGAAGCAGCGTCGCGATCGTGGGCGCGGGGCCGATCGGGCTGGCGGTGCTGCTGACCGCGCAATTCTATACTCCGGCGCAGATCATCATGATCGACATGGACGCCAACCGGCTGGCCGTGGCGCGGCGGTTCGGCGCCACACGCACCATCGACAGCCGGTCCGAAGACCCGGTGGAGATCGTCAGGGGCCTGACGGACGGACAGGGCGTCGACGCAGCCATAGAGGCCGTCGGCGTCCCTGCCACATTCGAGCTTTGCCAGGACCTTGTCGCGCCGGGCGGGGTGATCGCCAATATCGGCGTGCATGGCAGGAAGGCAGACCTGCATCTCGAACGGCTCTGGTCGCACAATATCACGGTGACGACCCGGCTGGTGGACACGGTGACCACGCCGATGCTGCTGAAGACGGTGGCTGCGGAGAAGATCGACGCCGGGCAGCTCGTCACCCACCGCTTTTCGCTGGACGCCATATTGGACGCCTATGACGTTTTCGGGCGGGCGGCGAAGACCCAGGCCTTGAAGGTCCTGATCACGCCCTGAGCCGGTCGAAGGGCGGCAACCGGCTTTCCGCCTGAAGGGATGCGGCGATAAAGATCCGGCGCGCGCGATCTTGCGTCCGGTTCACCGCGGCGCGCTCCAGAATGGCGGCGCGAAGCGGGTTTTCGATGAGGGAGAAACAAGATGTCGATGGTGGATCGGGTCAGGCAATCGCTGGATGCCGTCTTTCTGGCGACGCTGTCGTTCGGACTGGTGATCGCGATTTGCGCGATCATCCTGGCCAAGCTGCCGGGCTGAGGGGGGTGAAGGCGCGGCTTGTGGCGGGACGGCGGTCACGCCTTGCTGTGGTCCAGCGCCGCCATCAGGTGGACCGACAGGTCCTGGATGGTGAACGGCTTGGCCAGCAGCGGCACGCCCTCCTTCGCGGCGGAGGCCGCCGCGGCGCTGTAGCCCGTCATCAGCATCGTGCCCAGATGCGGCCAGTGCTTCCTGATCCGCAGCGCCAGCTCCATGCCGCCGACCTCGCCCGGCATGATCATGTCGGAAAGGATCAGGGAGAAATCGTCCGCCCGCTCCAGCCGGCGCAGCGCCGCGTCGCCATTGTCGACCCGCTCCATCTCATAGCCCAGCGTCGTCAGCATGCCGCCCACCGTGTCGGCCACCGTGTCGTCATCCTCCACCAGCAGGATGCGCTGCCTGCCGGAGGCGCCGACGGGTTCGGCCGGCCTGTCGCTTTCCCGGGGCGCGAGCAGGGATCGCGGCAGCAGCAGGGTGATGGTCGTCCCCCTGCCGACGATGCTGTCGACCAGCACCTCCCCGCCCGACGCCCGCGCGAAGCCGTAGACCTGGCTGAGGCCAAGCCCCGTGCCCTGACCGACCGCCTTGGTCGTGTAGAAGGGTTCGAAGATCTTGTTGACCAGTTCCGGCGCGATGCCGGCGCCGCTGTCCGTCACCGCGATCTGCACCCGGTCGGGCAGGTCGCCATGGACCGGGCGGTTCGCGCCTTCGATGACGATGGTGCCGCCCTTCTGCATGGCGTCCCGGGCGTTGAGGGCGATGTTGAGGATCGCCACCTCCAGTTCCGACGCATCCACCTCCACCGGCCAGAGGTCCGCGGGAAGGTGCATGGTCACCCCTATGCTTTCGCCCAGCGATCGTTCGAGCAGCGCATCCATGCCCCTGATCCGCTCCCGCAGGTCGACGACCTCCGGGTTGAGCGGGGTGCGGCGGGAGAAGGCGAGCAGTTGCCGCGTCAGTTTCGCGCCCCGGTCCAGCGCCTGGCGTATCCCGGCGCGCAGCTTTTCCAGCCTGGCCGCGTCCTGGGTGCGTTCCATGAGGTCGAGACCGCCGGAAGCGACCATCAGCAGATTGTTGAAGTCATGCGCGACGCCGCCGGTCAACTGGCCCATCGCCTCCATCTTCTGCGACTGGCGCAGCGCCTCTTCGGCCTGCTGGCGGCTGGCGATTTCCGCCTGGAGAGCCTGGTGCGCGCGGCGCAGCGAGGAATAGGAGGCGGCGAGCATCACGATCAGCACCGACGCCGCGATGACGATGACGGCGATGCCCAGATAGCGGGTCAGGCGGCGCGACAGGCTGTCCATGGTGGATTGGAGATAGACGGAGCCGAGCCGCGTGCTGCCCTGCTTCACCGGAACGGTGACGGCGAGCGCGGCGGGCGGCGCGTCCCGGCTGGCCTCCTCCGCCCGCTTGGGCAGCCGGGCGGGAGGGCGCGCGAAGCCGGCGGCGAAGGCGCCCTTGCCGTCATAGGCTGCGACCGCGACGATCTGGGGATCGGCCTTCAGCGCGTTCAGATATTCCTGGAGCGCGACATCGTCCTCGAACGCCAGCGGGGCGGCGATCCCATTGGCCAGAACCTGCGCCTGGACGGTCGTCTGCCGCAGCTTTTCGACGCGGCCGAGCTGTTCGAGCTGGATGGCGGCGGCCAGCCCGGCGGCCAGTAGCAGGAAGGCGATCAGGACGGCGGAAAGCGGCGTCGCCATCTGTCCGACGACTTTGCCCAGGCTGAGCCGGCTTGGGGTCGCTTGCTTCATTTCCGGTTCACCGCGATGGCAAGGCCCAGCAATTTGGAACTGATCTTGAGGCCGTTGGCCCGGGCCGCGCCGTCATCGATCTGGAACCGCACCCGGCCGCTCTGCCGCACGAATTCGATCATCGCGCCGCTGGGCCCCGCGCTCTTGTCCGCGACCGTCAGCACCGGCTGCCCCTCGGTCGTCGCGAAGGGCGCATAGCCGGGATCGGTCGAGTGTCCGGCGAACAGGATGTGGCAGCCGGCCGGGCCCGCTTCGCCGCCAGCACGCCGCACCACCACCGGCCGGCCGACCATCTTCTGGCCGCGCACCACCTCGTTGAGCAGGGTGCCGAACGGGTCCTCTCCGACGACGCAGATGACGAAATTCCTTTCCGTCCCGGAAAATGCCGCCGGGGGCCATTCCACGAAGGGCGCGAACTTGAACAGGAAATTCGCCTGGATTGCGCGTTCCAGCGTCGTCGGCGAATTGGCCGGCACCGGCGCCGGAACGACGATCGCGGCCGCCGCGAGACAGGACAGGGCGGCCCATCGCCGGCGTCGTGCCCGCCTGCCGCGCGGTGAAGGGTTCAGATCGTCCATTTGAGCGCCACGAACACGCTGCGGCGGAGCGGCGTCGCCTGCGAAGCGGGAAGCTCACGGTGGCGGCGGTGCAGCAGGTTGAAGCCCGATACCGACAGTTCGGCGCGCTCATCGAATTGCCAGCCCAGTCTTGCCCCCAGCTCCACATAGCCCGGCACATGGGGGTCGGGCAGGGCGGACACATAGCGCAGGTCGAAATCGACATTGACCTCCGGCCCGATGTCCATGGAGGAGCGCAGCGTCGCGCGGTGTTTGGGATCGTTGCCGACCTGCGACACGCCGAGCAGGGGCACCGAGTCCGGCTTGAAGCGGAACTTCTGGATCAGCAGGCTGTAGCCGGGCTTGAGCCGCCACCAGCTTGCCAGACGGATGTCGGCCCAGGCGTCGAAGCCATAGCTGTCGCCCTTTATCCCATTGCCCCAGCGCAGCGGCAGCAGCCCCTCCGGCGCCGGCTCCACCGTCCGCAGGTCGTCATAGACATTGTAGAAGGCCGAGACCGAAAGCGACGCGCGGGGCGAGAGCATCAGCCGCGTGCCCAGTTCGAAGGCGGTCAGCTTTTCGGAGCGGAAGCTTGGAAGGGCGGTCAGGAAGACGGTGCCTTCGATGGATTCGACCACATCCTCGTCGAAGGGGGTGGGGGAACGCACCGCGCGGGAGACCGCGCCCCAGACCAGGGTCCCGGGGTCGGGCTTCCAGGACAGGCGAACGCTGGGGAGAAAGGTGAGGTCCATGTAGCTGCGCTGCTCCAGCTTGGCCCCGACCGTGCCCGTGATGGACGGCGTCAGGGCGATGCTGTCCTGCGCGAACAGATTGCCGACGAAAAGGTTTCGCCGCTCGGGCACGAAGTCCAGGCCGGGAATGTCGCGGATCACATAGCGGCCGAGGCGCGCCCCGCCGCCCCAGACGATGCTGTGGTTGCGCCCCAGGGTGAAGCTGTGCTGCCCCTCCACATCGAAGGTGTCGAGCGCGAAGCGGCCGCCGTCATCCTCGATCTTGCGGGCGGTGTGGTCGTAATAGGCCTGGAGCTGAAGCGTCGCGCCGGACGCCGCGCCATGGCGCCAGCGGGCAAGCAGGTCGTAGCCGTGCAGGCTCTCGTCGGGCGCGGTCCCCCGCGAGCGGGAGCCGTAATAGCCGTCCCCCTGCACCATCAGCGCGTCGGCGGGGGTCGCGTTCCAGTCGAAGCGGAAGCCGCCCTGGGTCCGGCGGTTGCCGTCGTCCGCGTTCGACGCGCTTTCGAAATTCTCATGGCGCTTCACGAACAGGCGATAGCTGGCGTTGCCGCCGGCATGGCCGCCATAGCGCAGCCCCAGATCATAGGTGCTGTTGCCGACCACGCCGGTGCCGTACAGGCCCTGTGTCGCCCCTGCGTCGCGGGTGATGATGTTGATCACGCCATTGACGGCGTTCGATCCCCAGAGCGTGGCGCCGGGGCCGGAGATCACCTCTATGCGGTCGACATCCTCCGGCAA
Organism: Sphingobium sp. PNB; assembly: GCF_019873065.1. Taxonomy (NCBI): domain Bacteria; kingdom Pseudomonadati; phylum Pseudomonadota; class Alphaproteobacteria; order Sphingomonadales; family Sphingobiaceae; genus Sphingobium; species Sphingobium sp. PNB. The sequence goes on along the minus strand of NZ_JAINEZ010000033.1, from coordinate 38,152 downwards.
TATGTCCTGCATGTCCCAATAGACGCCGGAATAAAGCGGCGAATAGACGCTGCGCCCGTCGATCAGCACGAGCAGCTTGTTGGAGAAATTCTGAGCGGCGTCGTTGCCGCCAAGCCCGCGGGCGGCGACGACCGTATCGTTGGGGCCGCCGCGCATGACCTGCAGATTGGGGGCGAGCCGGAGAATGCCGGGCAGCGTCAGCGTGCCTGAACGGACGATGTCGTCATGGGTGATGACATAGATGGATGCCGGGGAGTCGGCCAGCGAAGCCGCCGACCGGGTGACGGACGTGACGTCCAGCTTCGACAGCGCGGCGATCGGCATGTCGCGCAGTTCTTCGATGCTCTGCGCCTGGGCGGCCGTACCGTATAGGGACAGAAGGCCCACGGCCACTCCGCCGAACGCCGCGCCGCCAAAAGCCCATGCCATTTTCGTTCATCCCCCTGCGCTGCCCATTGCGCTTGCCCCCGGCGCGAGGATCGCCCGCGCATCGTGGAGTCGTTACGCAGCCGCGTCAGAAAAGTTCCACGCCAACCTCCGCAATTCCATGCATAATGTGCCTGAAACCCACGGTCGGACGCCGGCAGCCGCACGCCGCCTTCACAGGGCCGCAAGGCTCTTGGCCAGATCGATCTGCTTGAAGGGCTTGGTCAACCGTGGCAGTTCCGCCGAAATTCCGGCATTTTCGGCATAGCCGGAAATCAGCAGCGCCCTGATCTCCGGCTTCAGCGCCCTCGCCTGCTCGATCAGGTCGGTGCCGGTCGTGCCGGGCATCAGATGGTCGGTGACCAGCACGTCGATGCCCGGCTCTGCCTTCATGATCGCGAGCGCATGTTCGGCGGAGCTGGCCTCCAGCACGTCATATCCCAGTTCGCGCAGCATGTGCACGGTGCTGGCGCGCACCAGTTCCTCATCATCCACCACCAGCGCCATGCCATGGTCCAGCTTGACCGGGGCGATGTCCGGCCCGGCGGCTTCCTTCCCGGCCTCGATCTCGCTGGTCGGCAGCCAGAGGCTGATCGTCGTGCCATGGCCCACGGCGCTTTCGATGGTGAGGCCGCCGCCCAGCTGCGCGGCCAGGCCATGCACCATCGACAGGCCAAGGCCGGTCCCCTGACCCACGCCCTTGGTCGTGAAGAAGGGCTCTATCGCCTTTTCTGCGGTCTGCTGGTCCATGCCGATGCCGGTGTCGGCCACCGACAGCCTGACATATCGCCCCTCCCGCAGATGCAGCCGGTTGTCGGCCGCCATGCTGTCGCAGTTCACGCCGATGCGAAGCTGCCCGCCGTCCGGCATCGCGTCGCGCGCATTCACCGCCAGGTTCAGCAACGCCATTTCGATCTGGTTGGCGTCGGCATGAGCGGCGGGCAGGTCGTCCGCCACCGCCAGTTCGACCTGCACGCGCGGGCCCGACGTGCTGACGATCAGGTCGCGCATGTCCCGCACCAATCCCCCAATGTCGATGGCGGTGGGCTGCAGCGGTTGCCGCCGCGCGAAGGCAAGCAGCCTTTGCACCAGCATCTTCGCCCGGTCGGCCGATTGCAGGGCGCCTTCGATCAGTCGCCGTTCCCGATCGGTGCCCAGGCCGCGGCGATGGAGCAGGTCGAGGCTGCCGACGATCGGCGTCAGCAGGTTGTTGAAATCATGGGCGACGCCGCCGGTCAACTGGCCCATGGATTCCAGCTTCTGCGACTGGCGCAGCGCCTCCTGCGCCAGTTCCAGTTCATGCGAGCGCTGCTGCACTCGCTCCTCCAGCGTTTCGTTGAGCGCGCGCAGGCGCTCCTCGCTCTGGCGAAGCGCTGCCTCCATGCGGCGGCGTTCGGTGATGTCGTTGAACAGCACGGCGATCTGGGGCGCCCTGGGGTCGCCCACGCGAAAGGCATAGACGTCGTACCAATAGCCGCCCAGCGCATCGGCCGCGTCCTCGAAGCGGACGGCCTCGCCGGTGCAGGCGACCTGGCCGTAAATGTCGAACCAATGCTGTTCATGCTCCGGCACGAGCGAGCGCATCCGCTTTCCCACCGCATCGCTGAGCCCGGTATGGCGCGCAAAGGCGGGATTGGTCTCTATGAAGAGATAGTCGACCGGCTTCCCCGCTTCGTCGAAGATCATCTCTATGATGCAGAAGCCCGCCTCGATCGAATCGAACAGGGTGCGATATTTCTCCGCGCCGCGATGCAGTTCCTCCAGCCTCGCGCGGGCGTCATATTGCCGCCGGCGGCCGCGCAGCGCCGAACGGGCAAGGCTGATCAGCGTGGTGGGGTGGAAGGGCCGCTCCAGGAAATTGACGTTGCCCAGCATCTCCAGATAGCGCGACGCCGATGGGTTGCGCTCCAGCCCGCCGCCGCGGCGGGTCAACAGGATGAAGGGGAAGTCCGACCATTCCGGCTGATCCTGCAACCAACCGACCAGCGGGTGCAGGTCGCGATTGTGCAGCGCCTCCTCCGTCACCAGCGCGAAGCCGGCGCCATGGTCGATGCCGTTCAGCAGGGCGGGAAGATCCCGGCAGATCTGCGACCGCAATCCCGCCTCGGCCAGCATCGATGCCGCGATCTCCGCATCGCGCCCGACGGGAGCGAGGATCAGCGCCCGTTCGGAAAGATGCGGTATCACGCCTTCTTGTCTTCGAGCAGCGCCGGCGGGCTGCCGACGAAATGCGGAACCCCGCGCAGCACGCCCTGGAAGCCCACCAGCGGTTTGCCCAGGCGAATGCCGTAAGATCCGATGCGGAATTCGCGGATCGTGTCCTCATGCGATCCGGTCCGCTTCTTGATGATCGACATGGCGCGGCGCACCCGGCCCAGCGCTTCGAAATAGCGCAGCAGGATGACCGTGTCGGCCAGATAGGTGACATCGACCGGCGTCTTCATGTCGCCCACCAGCCCATGCTGCGCGACCGTCAGGAAGGTGGTGGCCCCCTGCCGGTTCAGATATTGCAGCAGCTCATGCATGTGCAGGACCAGCGCATTTTCTTCCGGCATGGCGGACTGATAGCCGTTCAGGCTGTCGATGACGACGGTCCTCACGCCATGCCGTTCCACGCAGTTGCGCACCCGCTGGGCAAATTCGCCGGGGGACAGTTCGGCCGCGTCCACCTGCTCGACGATCAGGTCGCCGCTCCCGGCCATGGCCTGCATGTCGATGCCAAGGCCCAGGGCGCGTTTGAAGAGCAGGCCCATCTCCTCGTCGAAGACGAACATCGCCGCCTTTTCCCCGCGCCGGATCGCCGCCGTGACGAAGGTGAGGGCGAGCAGGGATTTGCCGGTGCCCGCCGGGCCGAGGACGAGCACGCTGGAGCCCCGCTCGATCCCGCCGCCCAGCAGGGCGTCGAGTTCGCCGGAATCGCTTTTCAGCACGTCGCGAACGAAGCTGGTCTTGTGTTCGGCCGACACCAGCCGGGGAAAGACACGGACGCCGCCCTTCTCGATGACGAAATCGTGGAAGCCGCCGCGAAAATGCCGGCCGCGATATTTGATGATGCGCATCCGGCGGCGCTCCGGGCCGTAGCCGGGCGACAGTTCCTCCAGCCGGATGACGCCATGGGCGACGCTGTGCACGGTCTTGTCCGCCACCTCCGCCGTCAGGTCGTCCAGCATCAGCACCGTCGCATTCTGTTTCGAGAAGAAGTGCTTGAGCGCCAGTATCTGGCGGCGGTAGCGCAGCGAGCTTTGCGCCAGCAGGCGGATTTCAGACAGGCTGTCCAGCACCACCCGGTCCGGCCGGACCCGCTCGAACGCATCGAAGATGCGGCGGGTGGTCTCGCCTAGTTCCAGGTCGGACGAATAGAGCAGGCTTTGCTGCTGCTGCTCGTCCAGCAGGCTTTCGGGCGGCACCAGTTCGAACAGGTCCACCCCCTCCAGGGTCCAGCCATGCGATGCCGCGCTCTCGCGCATCTCGTCCTCGGTTTCGGACAGGGTGATGTAGAGGCAGCGTTCGCCGCGCCGAGCGCCCTCGATCAGGAACTGCATCGCGATGGTGGTCTTGCCCGTGCCCGGACTGCCTTCCAGCAGGAAGACCCGGCCGCGGGTGAGCCCGCCGGAGAGAATGTCGTCAAGGCCATCCACCCCCGCCAGGGCCTGTTCGGTCGAATAGGTCTCCACGTCATCTCCTTTCAGGGCAGGAGCATCGGCGATTACCATGGGAAGCGGCCGCCCTGAATGCGTCGCAGATTGATTTCGATCAAGTCAAGCCTGTCCGATGCGCGTCACGAGCCGGACGCGCCGCTCTCCCTGTCGTCGATCTGTTGCCGCGCCTCCGACGCCGCCCTGATGAGTTCGTTCGCCGTTTCTTCCGCGGCATCCGGCGTCATGCTGATGGCGACACCGTCCGGGCCGTCGAGCATCACCTGTCCTTCCTCTGCATAGGCCTTGCCGGATTCATCGAAAACGCCGTCTCGGGGCATGGACCATCCTCTTCCGTTCATGTGGGAAGGACGCTCCGCAGACGGATGCGGTTCCCTCAGCCGCCGATGAACAGGTAGGAGGGGTCGTAATCGCACAGCCGCCGCAGCGCGGCGAGATCGGAGATGGTGACCCTGCCGCGCTGAACCTGGAGCAGTTCCCGTTCCCGGAGTTCCCGCAACATGCGATTGATGTGCACCGACGTCATGCCGCACGCCTCGCCCAGATCGGCCTGGGTCAGCGGCAGCGCGAACCGGCTGCCGTCGCTCAGCCCCACGGCGCGCAGCTTCGCCTCGATCTCGCAGAAGAAATGCGCGATCCGCGCGACGGCGTCGAGCCGGCCGAGGCGGAATATCCATTCCCGGTGCATGGCGGCGTCCAGCAGCGTGCTGAACCACAGCAGCTTCGTCAGATTGGGCCGCTGGGCCAGCAGGCCGTCCAGCGCCTCATGCGGGACCATGGCGATCTTGGAAGCGCTGAGGGTCGCGACATCATGGTCCAGCCGCCCCAGCGGATAGCCGTGGAGGTCGACGAAATCGCCGGGGACGTGGACGGCGACGAGCTGGCGTAGGCCGTTGCGGTCGTCCATGTAGCGGCAGATGAACCCTTCCATCAGGTAAGTGCTGCATGCGATCGGTTCGCCCGCATGGGCGAGCAGCTGGCGCGCATGGGTCTTGCGGACTTGGCTGACGCTGGCCTCCAGCGCCGCGAGATCCTGATCCGACAATTGCTCGCGGCGACGATTGCGGAGGAAGTCGGCAAAGATCATCGGCGGCATGTCTCCCCAGGGCATGGAGGCCCGGCCAATGGCTTATCAGCAGGGCCTGCCGGCGGCCAGCCTCTTCTCTCCGGCCTTTGGTCCCATGGCCCGGCCGGGATGAGGCGGGACGAGGGCAGCGAAGCGAAGTCCGCTTCCGTCTCACCCATCCTGCGGCGGGGTCATCGTCTCATCCAGCAGGCGGGGGACGACGGCGGCGAGTTCGCGCGCCAGGAAACCGATCCTGCCGATCTCTTCCGACAGCACCCGTCCCGCCGCCCCGTGCAGCCAGCAGCCCCAGGCGGCGGCGCGGAACGGATCGGCCCCACGCGCCAGCAGGCCGCCGATGATGCCCGCCAGAACATCGCCCGATCCCGCCGTGGCCAGGCCTACGCAGCCCCCGTCGAAGCGGAGCAGCCGGCCGGACGGATCGGCCAATATGCTTTCCTGCCCCTTGAGCAGGATGACCGACCGGAAGCGGCCGGCCATGTCGGCTGCGACGCCTTCGGGATCGGCGGCGACGGCGGCTTCATCCATCCCCGCGAAGATCGCCATCTCCCCGCGATGGGGCGTCATGATCACGCGGCCCTCATGGCTGGCGATGACGGGGGCCAGGTCGCGGGCGGAGGTCAGCGCCGCCGCATCCAGCACGACGCCAAGGCCCTGGCGCGGGGACGCGAGCAGGCGCGCCACCAGCGTGTCGGTGCGGTCGCTGACGCTCATCCCCGGTCCCAGGACCATGGCGTCGCATCGTCCGACATGCGCCTCCAGCATGGCCACGGCCTGGGCGGCGATCTCGCCATTGCGGTCGGACGGCAGCGCCAGCATCGACGCCTCGGGCACCAGCACGCCCAGCGCGGTCGCGACCGACTGGACCGTCGCCAGCTGCACCTTGCCGGCCCCCGCCCTGAGCGCCGCCTCGCCCGTCAGGCGCAGGGCGCCGGGGACGAATTCGGCGCCGCCGATCACAACCACGCGGCCGCGCTCATTCTTGTCCGATGCGTCCGCGAGCCCCGGCAGCGGATGGTCGTACAGCCAGCGGCGGTCGATCCGTGGCGGGCTCATCCGCGCGCTCCCGCAATGGCGTCGGGCGCCTTGGTGACGGGCGTGCGGTCCTCCTCCATCGGCGCGGTGACATTGTAGCGCTGAAGGACCAGCCGGCCGTCGCGGCCCGCATCCGCCTCCAGCCGATAATCGGTCACGGCGCAGTTCGCGACGTCCCCCTTCGCGTCGATGGCGAGAATCTCGGTTTCCGTGAGGCTCTCCAATATATAGCGCATGCACAGCACCACGACCTGATGGCTGAAGATCATCACCCGCCGCCCGGCATAGTGGAGCGAGATGGTGTCCATCACCGACCGCAGGCGAAGGATGACGTCGCACCAGCTCTCCCCGCCGGGCGGGCGATGATAGAATTTTCCCAGCAGGCGGCGGAATTCGGCCTGGTCGGGGAAGATGTTGCGGATGCCGCCGGTGGTGAGGCCGTCCAATATGCCGAACTCCTTTTCGCGAAGCCGCTCGTCGAAGCAGATCGGCTCCTCCCCCGCCGCGCCGCCATGGTCGCGGAAGAGCCGGGCGGTCTGGCAGGCGCGCAAATAGGGGGAGGACAGCAGCACATCCGGACGGCAATCCTCTGGCTGGCGCGCGAACCAGCGGCCGAGCGAAGCGGCCTGTTCCCGCCCCAGATCGCTCAGCGGCACGTCGGCATCGCGGATGGACAGGGCGATGCGGTCGGCCGTCGCTTCATGAGCGGCGTCCCGCGCAACATTGCCAGCGCTCTGGCCATGGCGCGCGATGATCAATTGGGCGGGCCAGCGGATCGTCATCTGACTTCTTCTCCTTCCCTTCTTCCCTGCATTGGGGGGACAACGCCTGGGCGGCGGATCGGCTTCATCCCGCCGCGCGGGCGGACCCTTCGCGCCCGCCATTCGTATAGTCCGTTCCATAATCGGGAGATGATCATGAGCGATGCGCATAAGCTGAAGGAACATCTGTGGGATCGCATGTCGGACAGCCCCTTCATGATGCTGGGCCTGACCGGCAGCGGGCAGCATAGCGAGCCGCTGACCGTCCAGTTGGACAAGGACCAGGTGGATACGCTGTGGTTCTTCGTGGGCAAGGACAACCGTCTGGCCGGCGGCGGCGCGGCGATGGGCCAGTTCGTTTCCAAGGGGCACGATTTCTTCGCCTGTTTCGCCGGTCGCGCGCGCATCGACAATGATCCGGCGATGATCGACAAGCTGTGGTCGACGACGGTCGAAGCGTGGTTTCCGGGCGGCAGGTCGGACCCCAATCTGGCCCTGCTGCGCTTCGACATCGACGAGGCGGAGTTGTGGGAGGCGGACGTGTCGCTGACCGGAAAGCTCAAGATGCTGTTCGGCGGCAGGATACGCCCGAGCGAGGAGGGCAGCCACGCCAGGGTCGAGACGACGGCGAAGTGACCTGGCGATCCGGCGGCGAGCCGCCGGATCGAAACGGGCGTGCGTTTCGCGGCGGTCCTGTGTAGGAGGCGGTCGGGGGGCGGATGCCGGTCCGCCCGCATGGTCTTTTCGCAAGGATGGCGGTGCCGATGGAACACAGGTCCGTGGATGCGGTGCTGCTCGACATGGACGGCACGATCCTGAACTCCATCAAGGTGGCGGAACGGGTCTGGGGCGAATGGGCGCTGCGCCATGGACTGGATGTCGAGGCTTTCCTGCCGACCGTCCATGGCGTGCAGTCGGTGGAGACGATCAGGCGGCTGGGCCTGCCCGGCGTCGATCCGGTGGCGGAGGCGGCGCTCGTCACCCAGGCGGAGATCGATACGGTCGACGGGATCGAGGCGATCGAGGGCGCGGCGGCGTTTCTCGCGGCGCTGGCCGATTGCCGCTGGGCCGTCGTCACCTCAGCCCCGCGGCAGCTTGCGCTGCGCCGCATCCAGGCCGCTGGGTTGCCCGTTCCGCCGCTGCTGGTCGCGGCGGAGGATGTGGAACGCGGCAAGCCCGCGCCGGACTGCTTCCATCTGGCCGCCGAGCGTCTGGGAACGACGGCGGACCGCTGTCTGGTGATCGAGGATTCGGTGGCGGGGATCATGGCGGCGGAGCGTGCGGGCGCAAGCATCCTGGTCGTCACCGCGACCCATCCCCGGCCGATGGAGACCCCGCATCCCGCCATTGTCGACTATCGCGGCCTTGGCGCGGTTCCTGCCACCGGCGGGTCCGTCCGCATCGGACCCATTGGCTGAGGCCAGGAGGACGCTGCGTCAGATCGGACGACGCGCCATCGTCTTCCTTCGCTCAGGGCAGGGTCTGGCCGGTGCGGTCGGCCCAGAGTCGCCACCAATAGGCGATCTGCCCGGCCCGGAAATCGGGCGCGACGGCGGTCCTGCGGTCGATCAGCAGCGGGCCGCGATGAGGGCCTTCATATTCCGTCCAGCGCGGCAGAGTCCTGTTGCCCGATCCAAGGCCGTTGGGGTCGCCGTCCTTGATGAAATTCGCCCAATAATCCTGCATCATCGCGGCCAGTCGCGCATTTTCGGCGCCCTGCGACGCCTTGGCCGCGCCCAGCGTATAGCCGAAATCGGCGCAATGCGGCGCGCCCGCCGCCTTGCCGCGCTCGGCGGGCGGGACATAGGCGAAATGATAGGACCAGCTTGGCTGCCAGCGCGCCGCGAGAGCCGCCGTCGCGGTCGCCGCCGCGGTGAAGATGAAGTCGGTCTGCACCTGCCGCAGCAGTTCCGCCGGGGGCAGCCTGCCCTGCGGATCATAGACCTTCCGCACCGCCGCCATGTCGATGCCGAAGCGGTCCTTCAGCACCCTTTCGTCAAAGCCCATCAGGCCGAAGATGCTCGCTTCATTGCTGGTGGAGCCGGCGATATAGGGGACGCGGGCGATATGCCCCCTGGCGAAGGCGATGGCGGTTTCCTCCGGGATCATCTCGCCGTCGACCACCGCGCCGAAATTGGGGGGGCCGGGATCGGCCGCCATGACCGCCGCCGGATCGAGCCTGCGCAGGGCGGCGATGGCCTCCTTGCCCTCGCCGGTCACGCCCGCGCGCGCGGCGAAGGCGACCCCCTCCCGCTCCGCCTGCGCCTGCGGACGGGTCGCATTGTTGATGCCGCCGCCGCTATGCGCGCTGGCGCGGGCGAACAGGCCGCGCGATCGGGGCGAGGCGACCAGCGCGTTGATGCTGGAGCCGCCCGCCGAGCAGCCCATGATCGTGACCTTGTCCGGATCGCCGCCGAAGCGCGCGATATTGTCGCGCACCCAGTTCAGACCGGCGACCTGGTCCATCAGCCAGTAATTGCCGGTCGGCGCCCCCGGCTGCTCCGCGCGCAGGCCGGGGTGCGAGAAGAAGCCGAGCCGCCCCAGCCGATAGTTGAGCGACACCACCAATATGCCGCGCCGGTTATGGACCCGGGCGGCATCGTCGAACAGTTCCGCGCCCGAACCCACGAAGAAGGCGCCGCCATGGATCAGCACCAGAACCGGCATCCTGCCGTCGAACGAGGGGGTGGCGACATTGATCGACAGGCAGTCCTCGCTTTGCGGAGCGCCGCGTTCATGGGGGGTCTCGGGCTGCGGGCAGATCGGGCCGAAGCGGGAGGCGTCGCGAGGGGTGGTCCAGGGGGCGGCCGGGCGCGGCGGCGTCCAGCGATGGTAGCCGCCGGTCGTCTGTGCGAAGGGGATGCCCTTGAAGACGCCGCCTTCGCCCTGCGCCACGCCGCGCACGGGTCCGGATGCGGTCGCCACCACCGGACCTGCCGGAGCGGCCGCGACCAGGCTGCCGCCGACCAACGAAAGGCAGGCGGCGCCCGCCAGAAATGCTGCTGCCTTCACCCCATCTCTCCCCATGAAGGGCGGGCTGCGTCCCTTCGGTGCGCCGCCTGCCCCGTGATCAGAATTTGAACCGGACGCCGGCGGCGAACGCCCGTCCCACCGTGTCATAGGTGGAGATGATCGTCGGCAGGTTCACGCCCGGAATATCGGCGGCCACCAGCGGCGGATCGCGGTCGAACAGATTGTTGATCGTGATGAACGGTTCCAGGCTGCCGCCCCAGCCCTCGATCTTCTGGCTGATGGTGAGGTCGGTGTACCAGACCGAAGGCGCCTTCGCCCCCGAATAATTGTTGTTCGGTTCGCGCGATCCCACCTTCACCGGACCGGTATATTGTTCGGAGACGAAGATGGTGAGCCCGCCGTCGCTGACATAGTTGAGGTTCAGCGTGCCGCGCCATTTCGGCCGGGCGATGGGACCATTGTTGATGCCGTAGCCCGCGGAGTCATAGGCGGGCACCGCCGCGCTCTGCCGCGTCACATATTTGTCGAGCCAGCTCACATAGGCGCGGGCGCTGAAATTGCCGTTGCCAAGGCGCGTCGCATAGCTGGCGTCGATGTCGACGCCCGCCGTTTCCAGCCTGGCGATATTGGCGGCCGCGATGCGGACCAGGCTGGGGAAGGCGGTCGGGCTTGGCCGGGTGATCAGCGCGCATTCGGGCGCAGAGGCATTGGCGACGCAGTTCTGCACGATCCGCGTGGTGTCGAGCGTGCCGATGGCGCCGTCGATCTTCAGGTTGAAATAGTCTGCCGACAGGCTGAAGCCGGGCAGGAAGCGCGGCGTCAGCACGAAACCGAAGGTTCTGGTCTTCGCCTTTTCCGGATCGAGCAGGCGGTTGCCGCCCGACACGGTGGAGACGTTCCCGCTCTGGCCCGACACCGGATCGGTCAGCAGCCCGATGCCGCTCTGGTCGCCCGCGAACAGGTCGAACAAGGTGGGCGCGCGGATGTCGCGGGAGATGGTGCCGCGCAGCAATATGTCCTGTACCGGCTTCCAGGTGAGGCCGACCTTCCACGTTTCGACCTGGCCCGACGTGCTGTAGTCGGTGATGCGGCCCGCGCCGTTCAGTTCCAGCGAGTTGAGGAACGGCATGTCCCTGACGATCGGCAGGTTGATTTCACCGAAGGCTTCCTTGACCGTCACGCTGCCCTGCGCCTGGCCCACATTGGTCAGCCAGTAGAAGAGGGAGGTCGAGGACACGCCGCGCAGGCCGGCGAAATATTCGCTGCGTTCAGCGGCGGTGTCGAGCCGCGAGGGGTCGCTGTTGCTGGTGAGGTCCAGCGACTGCTTGCGCCATTCGCCGCCGACCACGATGTCTACCGGACCGCCCGGCAGTTCGAAGGGCGAACCCTGGAACTGCAGCGCGGCGGCGTCATGCTTGATCCGCGCGTCATAGGACATGGTGCCGGTCGCATAATCATAGCCCGGCTGGTTGGTATAGGCGTCGCCGGTCAGGAAGATGTTGAGCGGCTGGCATCCGGCGAAGCGCGCCCGGATGACGGGATCGGCGCTCAGCGTCGGGCGGCAGACGATATTGCCGCTGGTGTCGCGCACGGCGTCCAGCGCGGCATAGGCCTTCTGATAGTCGTAGAGGCCATGCTGGTCGACGCTGTGCCTGGAACTGCCATGGGTATAGTTGACCGACCATTTCCAGCCGTCGCCCAGATTGCCTTCGAGGCCCGCCGTCGCCATCCAGAAATCGGTGCGTTCCTGGGTGAAGGGCTTTTTCGCGCTGTCGCCCGAATATTTGCCGATGTTGAACTGCTGGCCGGGGGTCAGCGCCGCCTCGATCTGGGCGGGGATGAAGGGGTTGCCCTGGAAGACGGGGGCGCTCTGCGTACCGACCCAGGCATTGGACTGGCTGATATAGCTGAGTTCGCTGCGGGTGAAATTGCCCTGCACGAAGACATTGATGTCGTCCGTCACATCGTAGCTGAACCGGCCGAAGGTCTGGTAGGTGCGCAGCGGCGCGACCGCATGGACGTCCGACGGGATGACGAAGCCGTCGCCGCCGATGTTGAACGCCGCCGTTCCGGTCGGCGTGCCGTTGTCGAAGGGCCGGATCGTGCCGTCGCCGTTGATCTGGTAATTGGCGAAGGGGCCGTCCAGTATCTTGCCGTTGTCGCTGGCGAAGATCAGGTGGATATTGTCCTGAAGGATGCGTGGATTGGCGTTGGAGCCCGGCGCCGCTGTGCTGCCCGGAACGCTGCCGACATAGACGTAATTGGCGTTGCCGCCCTTGCGGTCGGACCGCAGCATGCCGTCATTATTATAATATTCGCCCGACAGAAGCAGATGGCCGCGCCCGCCGAACAGGTCCATGCCGCCGGCCAGGCTGATGCGCTGATTGCCATTGTCCCCGCGCTGCGACACGCCGGCCTGGACGCTGCCGGTGAGGCCGGTGAACTTGCGGTTGAGGACGAAGTTGACGACGCCCGCCACGGCGTCCGACCCATAAGCGGCCGATGCGCCCGCCGTCACGATGTCGACGCGCTGGAGCAGGGCGTTGGGGATGACATTGGTGTCGACCGTGCCCTGATAGGTGGTGGGCGGCACGCGCATGCCGTCGAACAGGATCAGCGTGCGGTTGCCGCCGACGCCGCGCAGGTTGAGGACATTGCCATGGCTGGCGCTGTTGGCGAAGTTGTGGGAACTGCGCGAGGGGCTGGAACTGTTCTGGAACTGCGGCAGCTTGTTGAGCGCATCGGGCACGTTGGTGGGCGTCGCCTTGACCAGATCCTCCGTCGTGGCGACCGTCACGGGAGTGGGCGCGGTATAGCCGTCGCGCACGATGCGCGATCCGGTGACGATGATGTCGCTGGCGCCGGCGTCCGTGCCGGCGTCGGCCGGGTCTTCCGACCGGAGCTGGGCGCCGTCGACCTGGGGAGCGGTCTGCGCCATGGCCGGAGCGACAAGTGCCAGCAAGCTCACACCGACGCATGTGGCGGACGCAACGGACAGCTTCATCCCAAGTCTCCTCTCGCTGGAAGGGTTTGTTATTCAAATATATACTGTGGTGCATAATTCGCTAGAAGCATAAAAAGTGCATGTCAATGCATTTTTCGCAAGCGGTCGCGCCGGGTGTCCGCCGCCATGCGGGCGGCGCCGTCGCGGCGTGACAGGGCAGGGCGTTTCGCCGGTGCATCGCAGGATCGGCTTGAAGGGCAGCCGCAACGGCTTCGTCACGGCCACCCCTTTCATCTGGGGGCCGCGTTGTGTCTCTATCGCTCGGACGCGCTTTTCATCGCCGGTTCGCCCGCGCTCCCGCGGTGGGCCGTCGCGACGAAATCAGGCGCCCAGGAGCGCCAGCGCATCGATCTGCCGCCGGGAAAAGCCTCTTTCGTAAAGGGCGGGCATGTGCCGTTCGGCAATCTGCCGCGTGCGGCCGGTCTCGCACAGGAAATCGCGCAGGGGCAGAAGATCGGCGGGCGGCGTGCGGGCGGTCCGGGGCGCGCCGATGATCGCGTTCAGCGCATGGGAAAGGCGCGCGCGCAGCGGTCCGGCGGGCGCCGGATCACCGCAGCCGCAATCGGCCACCGCGATCAGGGCAGCCTTCACATCGTGCCATTCTGCGGGGCTGAGCTCGGGCGGGGCGATATTCAGCATGGTCGTCCTCCTCTTGCGCAGGGTGAAGGGACGCGGCCCAAGGGCCGCGTCCGCTCCTGCTTTCGTTATGCCGCGTCCACCAGGACGATCTCGCTGTCCTCGATCGCGGTGACGCGGATCACGTCCATGTCGCTGATCGCCGCGCCGTCGCGGGCGTTGATGCGCACGTCGTCGATCCGGATCGCGCCGGTCGCCGGCACCAGATAGGCCTTGCGGTCGCGGCCGATCGGATATTCCGCGCTCTCCCCGGCCTTCAGCGTCGCCGCCACCACCCGCGCATCGGTGCGGATCGGCAGGGCGTCATTGTCATTGTCGTAGCCGGAGGCAAGGGTGACGAACTGACCGGCGCGGTCGCCCTTGGGGAAGGGCCGGGCGCCCCAGCTTGGCGCTTCGCCGTCGCGGGTGGGCAGAATCCAGATCTGGAAGATCCGGGTCGTCACATCCTCCAGATTATATTCCGAATGGCGGATGCCGGTGCCCGCGCTCATCACCTGGACGTCGCCGGCCTCTGTCCGGCCCTTGTTGCCCAGGCTGTCCTGATGCGTGATCGCGCCTTCGCGGACATAGGTGATGATTTCCATGTCGCGGTGCGGGTGCGGCGGAAAGCCCGTCTGGGGCGCGATGGTGTCGTCGTTCCAGACGCGCAGATTGCCCCAGTGCATGCGGGCGGGATCGTGATAGCCGGCGAAGGAAAAATGATGCTTGGCATCGAGCCAGCCGTGATTGGCGCCGCCGAGGCTGTCGAAGGGACGCAGTTCGATCATGTCTTGTCTCCTCATCGGGCGGGGGCCGGAAATGGCCTTGCCCTGTTGAACATCTCTTTACAGGCGTGCGGCTTTCCCGTTCAGTGGGATAAATTGCATCGAACCGTTCGAGGAAATGGAACAGTGAACAATCCGGGCATGCCGACCTTCGACCAGCTCCGCATCTTCCTGACGATCGTGGACAGCGGCAGTTTCGCGGCGGCGGGGCGCAGGCTGAACCGCGCCGTGTCCGTCATCAGCTATGGCATCGCCAATCTGGAGGCGCAGCTTGGCCTGACGCTGTTCGACCGGGAGGGGACGCGCAAACCGCAACTCACCGTCGCCGGCCGCGCCCTGCTGGCGGAGGCGCGCAGCATCGCCGACGGCGTCGACGGCCTGCGCGCGAAGGTGAAGGGGCTGCTCGACGGGCTGGAGGCGGAGGTCGACCTGGCGGTCGACGTGATGCTGCCGTCGGAGCGCCTGGGCCGCGTGCTGCGCGCCTTCGCCCGCGAATTCCCGACGGTCCAGCTTCGCCTGCATGCCGAGGCGCTGGGCGCGATCACCGCCATGGTGCTGGACCGCGCGGCGGTGGTCGGCATATCCGGGCCGTTGTCCGCAGGGGTCGAGGGGATCGAGAGCCGGACGGCGGGAGCAGTGGCGATGGTGCCGGTCGCCGCGCCCGATCATCCGCTGGGACGGATGGAGGCCATCGCGCCGGGCGCGGGGCGCGACCATATACAGCTGGTGCTGACGGACCGTTCGCGATTCACGGAGGGGCGGGATTATTCGGTGCGCAGTCCCAAGACCTGGCGCCTCGCCGACCTCAGCGCCAAGCATGCGCTGCTGCGGGAAGGCATCGGATGGGGCAATATGCCGCTGCCGATGATCGAGCCGGATCTGGTCGCGGGGACGTTGGTGCGGCTCGCCATGCCCGACCATGACGGGGGCATGTACCGTTTCTCCGCCATCTGGCGGCGCGACACGCCGCCGGGGCCGGCCGCCTCCTGGCTGCTCGATCAGTTCGTGGCGCTGGGCGCGCTGGACCGGGATGTGGAGGGCATGGGCGACATCTGATCAGGCGGGTGCCTTGGCGTCCGGGTGCAGCGCGCAGGCGGCGGTGCCGAAGAGGACCAGCGCGCCCGAGAGGATCAGCGGCGCGACGAGACCGGCGCGATTGACCAGCAAGGCCCCGATGGCCGCGCCCAGCAGGATGGCGGCGACCCCGCCGATGCGGCGGCCGCGATTGGGGCTGCTGCCGCCCGCCAGCGCCGAATCCGCCGCCAGCCCGGTGAGCGTGAGGGTGAGAACCGTGGTGGTGAGGTCCGGCACCTTGAGCTGGCGGACGGTCGCGTTGCGGAAGCCCATGGCAAGACCGGTCAGCGCGATGATCGCATAGAGCGCGCTGCCGGGCGACTGGCTGGCGATGTCGAAGCCGGTGGCGACGCCCGCCGCGATCCAGAGCAGCACAGCCTCTACCAGCGCGGCCACCATCAGCCAACGGCGCAGCGGCAGCCCGACATGATGCCTGCCCACGCGCCCCGCCACCAGCGCCCCGATCAGGAAGGCGGCGATGGCGGCCAGATAGGAGAGCGCGTGGAACCCCGGCGTACCCACGGCGGCGAAGCCCAGGAAGACGATATTGCCGGTCATATTGGCGGTGAACACCTTGCCCAGGCCCAGCACGCTGATCGCGTCGACCAGGCCTGTGGTGACGGAGAGCAGGAGGAGCAGCCAGGGCAGCGGCGCGGCGGGGCCGTTGGGAGCGGTCATGATGTCCTCGAATCGCTTGGCTGTTAAAGGGGGCTGGGCGCGTTTATCCGGTCGGCAGGCGAAATCACACTGCCCAGCAGCCGCAGCCGAGCGCGCCCCAGAAGCTCTGGACATCGGCGGCGGGAGCCGATGCGCCCAGCGCCGCTGCATGGTCATGACCGTGGACGGCGCAGGCGGAATGGCAACCGCAGGCCGACGCCATCTTCCTGGCCGTCGCATCCTTCCGATAATGGCCGCCGAAGGTCGCGACCGGCGACCAGTCGGGCATCGCTTTGGGCGCGGCCGGGGCGAGCGGGCCATAATCGCCCTCGCCATAGACGATCCTGCCGCCCACCACGGTCAGCACCGACCGCAGATGGGCGATCTCATCCTCCGGCACGGTGAAATAATCGTCGGACAGCAGCGCCAGGTCGGCCAGTTGCCCAGCCTTTATCTGCCCCTTCTTGCCGACTTCATTGGAAAACCATGTGTTCTTCTCCGTCCACAGCCGTAACGCCGTTTCGCGGTCCAGCCGGTTGCGCACCGGATAAAGCGCCAGCCCGCCGACCGTCTTCGACGTCACCAGCCAAGACAGGGACACCCAGGGATTGTAGCTGGCGACGCGGGTCGCGTCGGTGCCCGCGCCGACCGGCAGGCCCGCCGCCATCATGCGCTTGATCGGCGGCGTGGCCTCTGCGGCTTTCGCGCCGTAGCGGTCCACGAAATATTCGCCCTGGAACGCCATGCGGTGCTGCACGGCGATGCCGCCGCCCAGCGCCGCGATCCGGTCTATATTGCGGTCGCCGATCGTTTCGGCATGGTCGAAGAACCAGTTGAGGCCCTGCAGCGGAATGTCCCTGTTCACCTTCTCGAACACGTCGAGCGCGCGGCCGATGGTCTGGTCGTAGGTGGCGTGCAGGCGCCAGGGCCAGCGGCGTTCGGCCAGCAGGCGGATGACAGGTTCCAGATCGCCTTCCATTTCCGGCGGCATGTCCGGGCGGGCGACGCGGAAATCCTCGAAATCCGCGGCCGAATAGACCAGCATCTCGCCCGCGCCGTTGTGGCGGTAGCTGTCGTCGCCGTCGCCGGGCCTGATCTTCGTCGACCAGTTGGCGAAGTCCCTGAGCTCCTCCTTCGGTTTCTGGGTGAAGAGATTATAGCCGATGCGCAGGGTGAGATCGCCGTCCCTGTGCAGCTTCTCCACGATCTCATAATCGTCGGGATAGTTTTGTGAGCCGCCGCCTGCGTCTATCACGCTGGTGACGCCCAGCGAATTCAGTTCCCGCATGAAATGCCGGGTCGAATTGAGCTGATATTCGGGCGGCAGCTTCGGACCCTTCGCCAGCGTCGCGTAGAGGATGGTCGCATTGGGCTGCGCCAGCAAAAGGCCGGTCGGATTGCCCTGCGCGTCGCGGACGATCTCGCCGCCCGGCGGGTTGGGCGTATCCTTCGCATAGCCCACCGCCCGCAGCGCCGCCGCGTTCAGCAACGCGCGGTCATAGAGATGGAGGATGAAGACCGGCGTGTCGGGCGCCGCGGCGTTGATCTCTTCAAGGGTCGGCAGGCGCTTTTCCGCGAACTGATGCTCGGTGAAGCCGCCGACGACGCGCACCCATTGCGGCGGCGGCGTGATTTCCGCCTGGCGCTTCAGCATCGCCATGGCGTCGGCCAATGTCGGAACGCCTTCCCAGCGCAATTCCATATTATAGTTGAGGCCGCCCCGTATGACATGGATGTGGCTGTCGATCAGGCCGGGGATGAGGCGGCGGCCCCCGGCGTCGATGACCTGCGCGTCGGGGGAGGCGGCGGCGCGGACTTTGCCTTCGCCGCCGACGGACAGGAATGTGCCGTCGCGGATCGCCACGGCCTGCGCGACCGGATTTTCCCGGTCCAGCGTCGTGACCCTGGCATTGATGATGATGACGTCCCTGGCGGTCATGGCGAAGCTTTCCGTGGCGGTGAACAGGGTGGTGGCGCTGGCGCCGGCAAGCGCCCGGCGGCGGGTGATCACTGCTCCTGCTCCGGCTTTGGCGGCAGGGCGGCGGCGCTTTGTTGCGCGGGGGTGAAAGGCTTGCCGCGCAACAGGCTGCCGGCGACGGGCACGACCCGTTCGCCGGCGAGGATGCCTGCCAGCCCGACCAGCGCGATGACCGGCGGGGCTGGGGAACGGAACCCAAGCAGGCTGTAGACGATGCCGACCAGCAGCCCGGCGCCCAGCGAGAATATATAGGCTTTCATGGGTCCGTTCCTTCGCTGCGTCAGGCCTTGATGAACGCCAGAATGTCGGCGTTGAGGACATCGGCGTTCACCGTCAGCATGCCGTGCGAATAGCCCTCATAGATTTTCAGCGTGGCGTTCGGCAGGATTTCGGCCTGGAGCAGGCCTGCATTCCTGTAGGGCACGACCTGATCGTCGTCGCCGTGCAGGACGAGCGTGGGGACGGTGATCGCCTTCAGATCGTCGGTCTGGTCGGTTTCGGAAAAGGCCTTGATCCCTTCATAATGGGCGAGTGCGCTGCCCATCATCCCCTGCCGCCACCAATTGTCGACGACGGCGGGCTTCACCTCCGCCCCTTCGCGGTTGAAGCCGTAGAAGGGGCCGGCCGCAACCTCATGGAAGAATTGCGCGCGGTTGGCGGCAAGGCCCGCGCGCAGCCCGTCGAACACATCGATCGGCAGGCCGCCGGGATAGCGGTCCGTCTTCACCATGATCGGCGGCACGGCGCTGACCAGCACCGCCCTGGCGACGCGCCCTTCGGGCAGGCCGTGACGGGCGACATAGGCGGCCACTTCGCCGCCGCCGGTCGAATGGCCGATGTGGATGGCGTCGCGCAGATCGAGATGCCGGGCCACGGCGGCCGCGTCGGCGGCATAATGGGCCATGTCATGGCCGGAATCGACCTGTTGCGAGCGGCCATGGCCACGCCGGTCATGGGCGATGACGCGATAGCCCCGGGCAAGGAAGAACAGCATCTGCGTGTCCCAGTCGTCGGCGGAAAGCGGCCAGCCATGATGGAACATGATCGGCTGGGCGTCCTTGCTGCCCCAATCCTTGTAGAAGATGTCGACGCCGTCCGGGGTGGTGACGAAATTGCTCATCGGGAAATCCTTTCATCGCTCTGGCTTGGGGGTGCGGGAGAAGGGGCAGCCGGGCCAAAAGGGCGGCCGGCTGTAGGGAAGGGGGGATCAGTGGCCGCCTTCGGAGGCGCCGAACATGGTGCTGGCATAAGTGATGCCCAGTCCATAGGCGCCGCCCCACTGGCGGGCGATGCCGGTGGTAAGCGCATAGGTTTCGGCGCGCGCCCAGTCGCGTTGCAGTTCGAGCAGATATTGCAGCGCCGTGATCGGGCGCGCGCCCGCCTGGATCATGCGTTCCACGGCGCGGTCATGGGCTTCCTCGGAAATGTCGCCGCTGGCGTCGGTGATGACATAGACCTCGAAACCCTGTTCGAGCGCGGAGAGCACCGGGCCGACGATGCAGACGCTGGTCCACAGTCCGGCGATGACCAGGCGGTCCTTGCCGATGCGGTTCACCTCCTCGATCACGGCGGCGTCTTCCCAACTGTTCATGCTGGTGCGGTCGATCATCGGCTGGTCGCCAAAGGCGTCGGCGATCTCGCTGAACATCGGGCCGGAAAAGCTCTTCTCCGCAACGGTGGTGAGGATGGTGGGGACGTGGAATCCGGCCGCGGCATTGGAGACCAGGGCGGCATTGTTGCGCAATATTTCGGGCGCGATCGACTTGGTGGCGAAGGCCATCTGCGACTGGAAGTCGATCAGGATCAGGGCGTGGTCGTCGGGCGACAGCAGCGCATCGGCGGGGGTGGGAATGGCGGTGATCGACATGGCGGGTCTCCTTCCTTGAAAGTGCAGGGGCCCGTCGTTCGGGCAGATGTCGGTCTACTTTCCCTCGCTTCTGCGAAACAGGCGTATAAAATCTACCTATTCGTTCCAAATTCTGGAAAAGCCGAAGCGGTCGGCTGGCCTAATGGAGCATAATCGATATTGCACCTTCATTGTAGCAGGACGGTTACGGATCGTCGCGCCAGCCCTGTCTCCTGCAAGATCGCCATCGCCATTGCGACGAAAATATCCTATATGTTCCGCATCTGACCTTATAAGCGGCCTCCATGTCCGACCTTCACAACATGTCACAGCCCGCGGGCGCCCTTGGTTCCCCGGCACGCGCCGCCTCCGGACCGACGCTGGTGGAGCGTGCCTATGAGCATCTTCTCTCCATGCTGATGACGGTGAAGATCGCGCCGGGGGAACGCATTCCCATCGATACCGTCGCGCGCCAGCTCGGCATCTCGCAGACGCCGATTCGCGAGGCGCTGAGCCAGCTGGAGGCGGAGAAGCTGGTCTACAAGACCACCAATGTCGGCTACCGCGCCAGCCCGCAGATGACGCCGGAGGAGGTGCACGACCTTTATACGCTGCGCCTGCTGATCGAACCCTATGCCGCCGCCCGGGCAGCCGAGCAGATCGACGATGAGACGCTTTCCGTCCTGCAGTCGATCCAGGCCGACATGGACGCCGTGGTCGAGCGCGACGAGCAGGCCTATGCCCGTTTCGCGGAAGCGGATGCGCAGCTCCACCGGCTGATCGCGAAGGGCAGCGGGAACCGCCTGATCGAGGAGACGATCGAGCGGCTGCACGCGCATCTCCAGATCTTCCGATCGCTCTACCAGAACAGCGCCCAGCCCAATGCGCCCGAAGTGGCGGCGCGGGAGCATCAGGCGATCATCGCCGCCCTGCTGGCGCATGATCCCGTCGCGGCCGAGCAGTCGGTGCGCGACCATCTCACCTGTTCGCAACAGCGGATGGACCGGGCGAACGGCACGTCTCGACGCTGATCGCGCGACCCCCGGAAGGGGGGAGGCATCACCTGTCGGCCGAACGTTCAACGACGTGGGAAAGCCCCTTGACGGGCCCGCGGCAACCACCTACCACGGGCGCACAGGATCATATAGGATATGAAATAGATCCTGGAGAGGATGGGTAATGCGGTCAGCCATGAAAGCCGGTTTTTCACTTGTCAGCCTGACGGTCGCGATGCTTGCCGGACTTCCGGCGGCGGCGCTGGCCGAAACCAGGGTGCTGCGCGACTTCACGCTGATCGACGGCACCGGCAAGGCGCCGGCGGCGAACCAGGCGCTGGTCATGACGGATGGGCGGATCGACTGGGTCGGGCCGTCCGCGAAGCTGAAGGCGCCGGCCGGGGCGAAGGTCGAAAGGCTGAAGGGCAAATATCTGATGCCCGGCCTGATCGACAGCCATGTCCATCTGGGGCTGGTCGACGGCATCACCCAGAACCTGCAATATCAGACGGCTGAGAATATCGAGAAGCAGCTTCGCATCTACGCCGCCTATGGCGTCACCACCGTCCAGACGCTGGGGACGGAGAAGGACCTGATCTTCCCGATCCAGCAGAGGCGCAAGGGGCCCACGGCGATGTCGCGGGTCTATACCGTCGGGCAGGGCGTGGTCTTCAAGGGCAGCTATGGCGGCGTCCCCGGCCTCGACCAGTCGGTCGCCACGCCGGAAGAGGCGCGGGCGATGGTGGACAAGGAGGCGTCGAAGGGCGCAGACCTCATCAAGCTGTGGGTCGACGACGAATTCGGCATGCTGGAGGAACGCATGCCGCCCCGGATCAGCAGCGCCGTGATCGACCAGGCGCACAAGGACGGGAAGAAGACCGTCGCCCACATCTTCTATTATTCCAACGCCGCCGAACTGACGCGGGAAGGGGTGGACGCCTTCGCCCATTCCGTGCGCGACCGCGCCGTGGACGACGCGCTGCTCGGCCAGATGAAGGCGAAGGGCGTGTGGCAGATGGCCGCGACGCTGAGCCGGGAGGCGTCCTTCACCTACAGGACGCTGCCCTTCCTGGACGATCCCTTCTTCGCGCGGGGGGTGACGCCCGCCGTGCTGAAGGAACTGGCCAGTCCGGAGCGGGCGGCGAAGCTGGGCGCGGCGCCCAATTTCCCCAAATATGCGCCGACGCTGCAATATGCGATGGACAATTTCGCGCGGGAGGCGAAGGCGGGCATCCGCTACGGCATGGGCACGGACAGCGGCCCGACGGCGCGCTTCCCCGGCTATTTCGCGCATTGGGAACTGGAACTGATGGTGAAGGCCGGGGTGACGCCGATGCAGGCGATCACGGCCGCGACCAGCGCCAATGCGGAGTTCATGGGCGCCAGGGACATCGGCACCGTCGCGCCGGGCAAATGGGCCGACCTGCTGGTGCTGGACCGCGATCCCACGGCGGACATCCGCAACACCCGCGCCATCGACGCCGTCTATATCGCCGGCAACAAGGTGCCGACCATCTGGCAGACCTGCACCGGCCGCGCGGCCGATGCCTGCGGGCCCCGCCCGTGACCGGCGAGGCAAGCGTCGCAGAACCGCGCGACGCGGCCGCCGGAGCCGGGGCGGCGCGCCCGACGCGGGCGCGCCATGTCGTGCTCTGGCTGACGGTGCTCGCCTATCTCATCACCTATATGGATCGCGTCGTGATCGCCACGGCGGCCCCGGTGATCGAGAAGGAATATGGCTTCTCGCCGGTGACGATGGGCTGGATCTTCGCGTCCTTCTCCATCGCCTATGCGCTGTTCCAGATTCCGGGGGGCTGGCTGGGCGACCGGTTCGGGCCGCGCCGGGCGCTGACCGGCGTGGTGCTCTGGTGGTCGACCTTCACCGCCGCGACGGCGCTGACCTGGTCGGCCGGGTCGATGATGGTGTGCCGCTTCCTCTTCGGCATGGGGGAGGCGGGGGCCTTTCCCATCGCCACCCGGTCGCTCTCGCGCTGGATGCTGCCGTCGGAACGGGGCTGGGCGCAGGGCCTCACCCATGCGGGGGCGCGGCTGGGCGGGGCGGTGACGCCGGTGTTCGTCGCGCTGCTCATCGTCCAGTTCGGCTGGCGCATGCCCTTCATGGCCTTCGCGCTGGTCGGCATCGGCTGGGCGGCCCTGTGGTTCTTCTACTATCGCGACACGCCGCGCGAGCATCCTTCGGTCAACAGCGCCGAACTGGCGATGATCGAGGGCGCGCTGGGCGCGGGCCGGGCGCGGGTGAGCGTGCCATGGCGGCACCTGCTGGCCAATTCGCAGCTATGGGTGCTGTCGGCCATGTATTTCTGCTACGCCTATTGCATCAACATCTTCCTGACCTGGTTCCCCAAATATCTGCACGATGCGCGCGGGTTCGACATCGCCATGATGGGCCTGTTCGCCAGCCTGCCGCTGATGGCGGGCGTGGTGGGCGACCTGATGGGCGGATGGGCGTCCGACCTGTTGGTGAAGCGCGGCGCGGGGCTGAAGATGGCGCGCCGCTCGGTCGCGGTGGTCGGCTTCCTGACGGCCGCAGCGATGATCCCGCTGGCGGCCGCCATGGACGGGCATGTGGCGAGCATCCTCTGCTTCTGCATCGCGCTGTTCGGGCTGGAGTTGACGGTCGGCGTATCCTGGGCGGTGACGCTCGACATTGGCGGCGAATATGCGGGCTCGGTATCGGCGGTCATGAACACGCTCGGCAACAGCGGCGCGGCGGTCGCGGCGGCGGTCACCGGCTATATCGTCAGCATGAGCGGCTGGTTCGCCGCCTTCGCGGTCCTCTCCGTCCTCTGCCTGATCGCGGCGGCGCTGTTCCTGCGCATCGACGCCTCGCGCAAGCTGCGTGACGGGCAGGGGGCCCAGGCGTGATGCCATCGCCGGAAATCATCCGCAGCGCCCCGGCGCTTCGGTTCGGACATCGCGCGCATGGCGCGCACGACAGGAGGTTGTTTAGGTGAAGACTTGGATATTCGCTGTGGGCATCGGCGCGGTCATCGCCGGCACGGCGGTCGCCGCCCCCGTGCCGAAGGGAAATGCCGCGCATGGGCAGCAGCTTTTCGCGCGCTGCGCCGCGTGCCACAAGGTCGGGCCGAACCCGGCGCGCTCCATGGGGCCTTCGCTGAACGGCGTCGTCGGCCGCGTGGCGGGCAGTCAAGGCGGCTATGGCTATTCGCCCGCGATGAAGGCGTCGGGCATCAGATGGGACGAGGCCAGCATCGACAAGCTGCTGCAAGGTCCGTCGAAGCTGGTTCCGGGCACCAAGATGATCTTCCCCGGCATGGCCGCCGCGCAGGATCGCGCCGACATCATCGCCTATCTGAAACAATATGGCGCGGATGGTGGCAAGAAGTGAGCGACCTCCCTCCCGCCTTCGGCGCGCTGCGCCTGCCCCGCTCCGTCCTGTTCGGACGCGGGCAGCGCCACGCGCTCGGCTCCGCCGCCGGCAAGCTGGGCAAGCGCGCCCTGCTCTGCACCGACGAACGGCAGGCCGCCCAGCCTGAATTCCACGCCATGGTCGCGGACCTCCAGGCCCATGGGCTGGAGGTCCGGGTCTTCGACCGGACGATCCCCGACCTGCCGATCGGATCGATCAACGCCTGTGTCGAGGAGATGCGCGGCTTCGCCCCCAATCTGGTGGTCGGCATCGGCGGCGGCAGTTCGATGGACATGGCCAAGGTCGTCGCCGTGCTGCTGACCCATGGCGGCGACATCCGGTCCTATTATGGCGAATTCGCCGTGCCCGGCCCGGTCATGCCGCTGATCGCCATGCCGACGACGGCGGGCACCGGATCGGAAGTGACGCCGGTCGCGGTGGTGTCCGACGACGAGCGCGGGGTGAAGGTCGGCATCGCCAGCCCGCATCTGATCCCGCTGGTCGCGATCTGCGATCCGGAACTTACCGCCACCTGCCCGCCCGCCCTGACCGCCTGTTCCGGCGCCGATGCGCTGACCCATGCGGTGGAGGCCTATACGACGCTGGCGCGCCCCGCCGACCCGATGCTGACGCAGGATCATGTGTTCGTGGGCAAGAACCTGCTGTCGGATCATTTCGCGCGGCTGGCGGTCGACAACATCTTCCGCTTCCTGGAGCGGGCCTATCGCGACGGCAGCGACATGGAGGCGCGCGAAGGGCTGATGCTGGCGGCGCTGGCGGCGGGCTGCGCCTTCGGCACGGCGGGCACGGCCGCGGCGCACGCGCTGCAATATCCGGTCGGCAACCTGACGCACACCGCGCATGGCGACGGGGTGGCGACGCTGCTGCCCTATGTCATGCAGTTCAACCGGCCCTTCTGCGCCCCCGCCTTCGCCGAACTGGCGCGGACGGTGGGGCTGTCCGATGCGGCAGAAGAGGACATGTCGCAGGCGTTCATCGATGCGGTCGCGGACCTGCTTGGCCGCGTCAACATTCCACCCTCGCTCGCGGCGCTGGGGCTGAAGGCAGACCAGCAGGACTTCGTGGCGGAAAACGCCCTGAACGCCGCCCGGCTGGTCAAGAACAATCCCCGTCCCCTCGATCTCCCGGCGATGCAGAGCATCACCCGCGCCGCCTTTTCCGGCGAGCGGGCGGCGCTCAAGTCCGCCTGACTTCTCGAACAAGGTTTCCCATGACGACGCAAAGCTATAGCTGCACGACGACCGACGGCCATGCCGGTCCCTTCGCCATCCCGACCGACCTGCTGATCGGGGAGGCATGGGTGCCCGCCGCCAGCGGCAAGCGCATCGACATCCTCAATCCCGCGACGGAGGCGGTGTTGACCTCCGTCGCGGATGCAAGCCCGGCCGAGGGCATCGCCGCTGTCGACGCCGCCGCCGCCGCAGCGGCGGACTGGGCCGCGACCCCGCCGCGCAAGCGCGCCGACATATTGCTCGCCTGCTTCCATGCGATGATGGCGGAGCAGGAATGGCTGGCGCAGCTCATATCGCTGGAAAATGGCAAGGCGCTGCCCGACGCGCGGGGGGAGGTGGCCTATGCCGCCGAATTCTTCCGCTGGTATGCGGAGGAAGCGGTGCGCATCAACGGGGAGCTGGCCGTCTCGCCCTCCGGCGGGAACCGCATAATGGTGCAATATCAGCCCATCGGCATCGCCCTGCTGATCACGCCCTGGAACTTCCCGGCGGCGATGGCGACGCGCAAGATCGCCCCGGCGCTGGCGGCGGGATGCACCTGCATCCTGAAACCGGCCGAGGAAACGCCGCTGACGGCGCTCGCCGTGGCGGAGATCATGCGCCGGGCGGGCGTGCCCGCGGGCGTGGTCAATGTCGTCAACAGCAGCGATCCGGGCCCGCTGTGCAGCGGCATCCTGCGCGACCCGCGCGTGCGCAAGCTGTCCTTCACCGGATCGACCGAGGTCGGCCGCATCCTGCTGCGCCAGGCGGCGGACCAGGTCATCAGCTCCTCCATGGAACTGGGCGGCAACGCGCCCTTCCTGGTGCTGGACGATGCCGACGTCGAAGAGGCGATCGAGGGCGCGATGGTCGCCAAGATGCGCAATGCGGGGGAAGCGTGCACGGCGGCCAACCGCTTCTATGTCCAGCGCGGCATCCATGACGCCTTCGTCGCGAAGCTGGCAGAGCGCATGGGCGCGATGAAGATGGGCCCCGGCCTGGAGAGCGCGACCCAGTGCGGCGCGATGATCAACCGGCAGGCGATCGACAAGATCGAGCATCTGGTGGCGGATGCCGTGGCACGTGGCGCAAAGGTCAGGCTGGGCGGCAGGACGCCGGAGGGCGCGGGCTTCTTCTACCCGCCCTCGGTGATCGCGAATATCCAGCCGGGGTCGGAGATATTGACGACGGAAGTGTTCGGCCCGGTCGCGGCGGTGATCCCGTTCGACGATCCGGCGGAGGCGGTGGCGCTGGCCAATGCGACCGAATATGGCCTTGCCGCCTATGTCTATACCGCCGACCTCAAGCGCGGGCTGCAACTGGCCGAGCGGATCGAGGCCGGCATGGTGGCGGTCAATCGCGGCCTGGTGTCGGACGCCGCAGCGCCCTTCGGCGGCGTCAAGCAGAGCGGTCTCGGGCGGGAGGGCGGACATCACGGCCTGCTCGAATATTGCGAGGCGAAATATATCGCGGTGAGCTGGTAAGCCGCAGCCGGTCGACGGCACGGAAAAGAGAGAGGGAAGGGGCCGAAAGCGCGATGTTCAAGATGACCCGACGCAGGCTGTTGGGCGGGACGGTCGCCGTCGCCGCAAGCATCGGCACGGCCCCGATGCGGCGCGCCATGGCGCAGGATCTGCCCGGCGGGCCGGACACCGAATGGCGCCATTATGCCGCCGACCAGGCCAATACGCGCTATTCGCCGCTCGACCAGATCAACGCCGATAATTTCAGCGATCTTCAGGTGGCCTGGAGCTTCAAGACGGACATATTGGGGGCGCGCAAGGAATATCAGTTCGAACCGACGCCCCTGCTGGTCAAGGGGCGGCTGTTCCTGACCGCCGGGTCGCGCCGCGACTGCGTCTGCATCGACGCGGCGACGGGCGAACTGCTCTGGATGTTCCGCAAGGACGAGGGGCAGCGCGCGCTCAATTCCCCGCGCCAGCTTTCGGGCCATGGTTGCTCCTACTGGACCGACGGCAAGCAGGAGCGCATCCTGTTCGTGACCATCGGTTATCAGCTCGTCTCGCTGGATGCGGCGACCGGCATCCCCGATCCGGCCTTTGGCGTGAACGGCGTGGTCGACCTCAAGAAGGATTTCGATCAGGAGATCGATCCGGAAACCGCCGATGTCGGGCTGCACGCGACGCCGCTCGTCGCCCGCGACACGGTGGTGGTGGGGGCGGCGCATACGGCGGGCGACGTGCCGGCGGTGCGCAAGAATGTGAAGGGCTATGTGCGCGGCTTCGACGTGCGCACCGGCAAGCGCAAGTGGATATTCCACACCATCCCGAAAAAGGGCGAATATGGCTATGACAGCTGGCTGAACGGCGACGCCGACGAAGCCGGCAATGGCGGCGTCTGGGCGGAAATGTCCGCCGACGAGGAACTGGGGCTGGTCTATGTGCCGGTGGAGCTGCCCACCGGCGACGAGATGGGCATGTTCCGCCGCGGCAACGCCCTGTTCGGGGAGTCGCTGGTCGCGCTGGACCTGGAGACGGGCGTGCGGCGCTGGCATTATCAGCTCGTCCATCACGGCCTGTGGGACCGCGACATCCCCTGCGCGCCGATCCTGTGCGACATTCCGGTGAACGGCAGGACGGTGAAGGCGCTGGCGCAGCCGACCAAGCAATGCTTCCTCTATGTGCTGGACCGCACCAACGGCCAGCCGATCTGGCCCATTGTCGAGCGGCCGGTGGAGGCAGGCGACGTGCCGGGCGAATGGTATGCCAAGACCCAGCCATTCCCGACCAAGCCCCCCGCCTATGACGTGCAGGGCGTCGGCATCGACGACCTCATCGACTTCACGCCGGAACTGCGCGCGCAGGCGGTGGAACTGGTGAAGCAGTACAAGATCGGGCCGCTCTACACGCCGCCCGTGGTCAGCAAGCCCGGCCGCTGGGGCACCATATCCGCGCCCGGCATCCAGGGCGGGACCAACTGGCCGGGCGGCTGCTACGATCCGGAAAGCCATACCGTCTTCGTCTATTCGAAGACCCAGCCCTCCGTGATCGGCATCATCCCGAACGAAGACCCCAGCGTCTCCGAATTTCCGCATGTGCACGGCATTGCCGGGTCCGAAGTGCGACCGCAGGTGGCGATGGGCGCGGCGGCGCCGACGCCCTTCATGCGGCCCCCGGCGGCGAAGCCCGGTTCGGGGCCGCCGCCCGGTTTCCTGACCGTGCAGGGCCTGCCGCTGCTCAAGCCCCCCTATGGCCGCATCACCGCCATCGACCTTGGCAAGGGCGACCTCAAATGGCAGGTCGCCCATGGCGAGACGCCGGACAATGTCCGCAACCACCCGGCGCTCAAGGGCCTGAAGATTCCCCGCACCGGCCGGGCAGGCAATCTGGGGCCTCTGTGCACCAAGAGCCTGGTGATCTGCGGCGAGGCGGGCTTCTACACCAATGAATATGGCATCAGGGGCGCGATGCTGCGCGCCTATGACAAGGCCACGGGCGAGGAGAAGGGCGCGGTCTACATGCCTGCCCCGCAGAGCGGATCGCCCATGACCTATATGCTGAACAACCGCCAATATATCGTCGTCGCCATTGGCGGCGGCAATTACAGCGCCGAACTGGTGGCGTTCCGACTTCCAGGAATGGCTTGATGGCAGGAGTGGCTTAATGGCGGGAGTGGCTCGATGGGCAAGGTGACGCGGGGATATTGGCTGGCGGGCGCGCTGCTGCTTGCGGGCGGCGCGGTCGTGACGCGCGCGCAGGCGCCCGAGCGCCATGTCTGGACCGGGGTCTATACGAAGGATCAGGCCGAGCGCGGCAAGGCCGCCTATGCGGAGAATTGCGCGGCCTGCCATGGCGAAACGCTGGCCGGGATCGACGTCGCGCCCGCTCTGGTCGGGCCGACCTTCCTCAACAACTGGAACAACACGTCCGCCGGCGATCTGTTCGCGCGCATCCAGACGACCATGCCGCTCAACGCGCCGGGCAGCCTGGGCGGGCGGAAGGTCGCGGACATCGAAGCCTATATGTTCGAAGCCAACGGCTTTCCCGCCGGCGACCTGGCGCTGCCGCCCAATGCGGCGCTGATGCCCAATGTCAGGATCGTGGCGCAAAGGCCCGAACCGGCCAAGCCCGCGCCGGAATGCAAATGCGGTAAATGAGGGCCGGGCGGCGTCCCGCCGCCCGCTTCCCCATCAGGCGCCGGTCCAGTCCGGCACCTTCTTCGTGCGCGCCAGGAAATCGGACACGCCCCGCCGGAAATCGGCGCTGCCATAGACCTCCGCAATCAGATCCTCGACATCGGGCAAAGCCCCGAAGGCCATGCGCCGGATCGTCTCCTTCGTCGCGCGGGTGGTGAGCGGCGCATTTTCGGCGGCCCGCCGCGCCAGCGCGTCGGCCTCCGCATCCAGCGTCTCCCGCTCCACGATCCGCAGCAGGAAACCGCTGGCGAGCAGCTCCTCCGCCGTCAGCATCTCGCCCAGCAGCACCATGCGCTTCGCCCGTTGCACGCCGACCGCCGCGCCGATCCGAGCGACGCTGGCGGCGGAGAGGCAGTTGCCTATGGTGCGGCCAATGGGAGAGCCGAAGCGCGCATCGCGGGTCGCGATCCGGAAATCGCAGGCGGAGGAGATGTTGATGCCGCCGCCCACGGCCCAACCCTCCACGACCGCGATGGTGGTGCAGGGGATGGCGTCGACCGCGCCCATGCATTCGTCGATGTCGCGCTCATAATCGACGCCCTGCCGGCCGGTCGTATAATCCGCGAATTTGGAAATGTCGGTGCCGGATATGAACGCCTTCCCCCCGACGCCGCGGAACACCGCGACGCGGATGGAGGGGTCGGCCGCTATGTCCCGCGCCGCGTCGCGCAGGTCGTGCCACATCGCGCCGGTCAGCGCATTATGGGCGGCGGGATTGTCGAAGCGGATATGGGCCTGATTGCCCCGCTTCTCGTAAATGAGGCGCGCCTCGCTCATTTCGCGGCTTCCCGCTGCGGGGCGAGCAGGCCCTTTTCCACCAGTTCCTGCCGGATCAGGTCGCTATGTTCGTTGAGCAGCGGCGGGGGCAGGCGGACCTCCTGCGGCGTGCCCCGCATCTTCACCGGGAAGCCCAGCGCCTTGAATTCGCCTTCCACCGGATGGGGCACCTGCATCACCATCTCCCGCGCGACGGCCTGTTCGCTGGTCACCGCCTCGCCATAGTCGAGGATCGGCGCGGCGGGAACGCCCGCCGCCAGCAGGGCGTCGATCCATTCCTGCCGCGTGCGGGTGAGGAAGGTGGGCGCTAGATCATCGATCAGCGCGAGCCGGTTGACGACGCGGGCGGCGTTGCTGGAATAGCGCGGATCGTGCTGAAGCTCCGGACGCCCGAGGACGTCGAGGAAGGTCAGCCACAATCCCTGATTGGCCGCGCCGATGACGAACCAGCCGTCCGACGCCTGCATCGCCTGATAGGGGGCGGACATGCGGTTCGCCGAACCGATGGGCGTGGGCGACTTGCCCGTGCCCCAAAGCTCCGTCGTCTCCCAGATCGAAAGGCCCAGCGCCGCTTCCAGCAGGGAGGCGTCGATATATTGGCCCTGCCCGCTCTTTTCCCGGCCGATAATGGCGGAGAGGATGGCATAGGCCGAGAAAAGACCGGCCCCCAGATCGGCCACGGCGATGCTGTTCTTCGCCGGTTCCATGCCGGGAAAGCCGTTGGAGCTCAAAATCCCCGACATCGCCTGCGCGATCAGGTCGAAGCCGGGGCGCTGCGCCCATGGGCCGGTCTGGCCGAAGCCGGAAATGCTGGCGTAGACGAGGCGCGGATTGATCTTCGCCAGCGTGTCATAGTCGATGCCCAGCCGCGCCGCGACGCCGGGGCGGGCATTTTCCACCAGCACGTCGGCGCTCTTCACCAGCGCATAGAGCACTTCGCGATCGGCATCGTCCTTCAGGTTGAGGGCGATGCTGCGCTTGTTGCGGTTGAGCGCGAGGAAACCGGGGCTGTCATCCCCCTTCAGGCGGAAGCCCATCGAATGCCGGGTCGAATCGCCCGTAACCGGCGGTTCGATCTTGATGACGTCGGCGCCCATGTCGCCCAGCAGCATGCAGCAGAACGGGCCTGCCATGACCTGCGAAATGTCGAGTACCCTGATGCCCGCCAATGGCAGCGTCGCCATATTCCTTCTCCCTTATGCGCCATATGGGGGCGCCGATTTTCGGTCACAGATCATATTGTATATGATTTGACCCTCTGCTAGCATTCCCCTGACAAAAGAACAACCGGGCTTGTCGACCAAAGGTCAAACCCCGCCTTCAGGAGAGGCATGTCGTTGAAAATCACATCTTCGTTCCGCCGGTCCATCGCGCTGGCTTCCCTGATTTCCGTTGCCGCCGGCGCTTTGCACGGCGCAGCCACGGCGGCGCCGTCGGCAGATGCCGACTGGGCCGCCTATGGCCGCGATCCCGGCGGCGCGCGCCATTCGCCGCTCAGGCAGATCACGACCGCCAATGTGGGCACGCTGCGGCAGGCCTGGGTATATCATATGCGCCCGCCCGGCGTGACCGCCGATGTGGGACCGATGCCGGACGGCATGCGCGCCAAGTTCGCCACCGGATTCTCAGCGTCGGAGGCGACGCCGCTGGTGGTCGACGGCGTCATGTATCTCGCCACGCCCTATAATCGCGTCGTCGCGCTGGATGCCGCCACGGGGAAGGAACGCTGGGCCTATACGCTCGCGAACAAGGACCAGCCCTCGACTCGCGGCGTCGCCTATTGGCCCGGAGCCAGGGGGAAGGGCGCGCGCATCTTCTTCGGCACCCGGTCCGGCAAGCTGATCGCGCTCGATGCCGCGACCGGCCAGCCTGCCGCCGCTTTCGGGGAGGCGGGAATCGTCAACATGAAGACGCCCGAGGTGATGAACGGCCTGCGCGCCGCGCCGCTGGGCATGAGCAGCCCGCCCGCCATCTACAAGGACCTGGTCATCACCGGATCGCGGGTGCAGGAGATGCCGGTCAAGGGCGCGGCGGGCGATGTGCGGGCCTGGGACGCGCGCACGGGCAAGCTGGTCTGGACCTTCCACACCATCCCGCAGGCGGGGGAGAAGGGCGCGGACAGTTGGGAGGGCGACAGCGCGAAGGCGCGATCGGGCACCAATGTCTGGACCTTCGTGCAGGTCGATGAAAAGCGCGGCATCGCCTATCTGCCGGTCGGCGCGCCGACCTTCGACCGCTGGGGCGCTGACCGAAAGGGCGCCAATCTCTATTCCAACTCGGTGGTCGCGGTGGACGCGGCGACCGGCAAATATCTCTGGCATTTCCAGACCGTGCATCACGACATCTGGGACCTCGACCTGCCGACGCTGACGCTGGTCGACATCAAGCGCGGCGGGCGGGTCACGCCCGCGCTGGTGGCGATGAACAAGACGGCGATCATGTTCATCCTCGACCGCGTGACCGGCAAGCCGCTGTTCGACGTGCGCGAAGTGCCGGTTCCGACCGAGACCGACGTGCCGGGCGAGCAGCCCTGGCCGACCCAGCCCATGCCGGTCGCGCCGCCGCCGCTCACCCGCCTGTCCTATAATGCCGAGGACATATTGGATGTCACGCCGGAGCTGAAGGCCCGGTGCGAGGCGCTGGTCAAGAAGCTGAACATCACCCCCAGCAAGCCGTTCCAGCCGCTGCGCGCCGACAGCGCGATCAATTTCTTTCCCGGCAGCCTGGGAGGCGTGGACTGGGGCGGGGGCGCGTTCGACCCCGATCTGGGCCTCTACGTCATCAACCTCAACGAACTCGCCAGCCCACAGCAGTTGGAGCAGCAGCCCGACGGAAGCTGGGGCATGAAGGGCGGCTACGCCTATTTCGCGGACATGGAAACCGGCTTCCCCTGTCACAAGCCGCCATGGGGCGAGCTGGTGGCCGTAGATGTCGCCAAGGGCACGGTGGCGTGGCGCCGGCCCTTGGGCGACACCGGCCATCCCGCGCTCAAGGATGCGGGGATCACCAGCGCGGGCGGGCCATTCACGACATCGGGCGGGCTGACCTTCATCGGCGCGACCAAGGACCAGCGCTTCCGCGCGTTCGAAACGAAGACGGGCAAGCTGCTCTGGACGGCGGAACTGCCCGGTTCCAGCTACGGAACGCCGATGACCTATGCCGTGGGGAAACGGCAGATGGTCGCCGTCGTGGCGACAGGGGGCTTCGCCTTTTCACCGGCCACCAGCGACGAGGTGGTGGCCTATGCGCTTCCTTGAGGACATGACATGCGTAAAGTCGGACTGATGATCATGGCCCTGACCCTGCCCCTGATCGGGGCGGGGGCATTGGCCCAGCAGGCGCCTGCGACCGTAGCCGTGGCGCCGCCGCCGCCCGGCCCTGGCCTGGACCTGATCAACGAACGCTGCGGTTTCTGCCACACGACCGGGCAGGTTTTCCAGAAGCGGCGGAGCGAGGCGGAATGGGCGGCGACCGTGCAGGGCATGGCGGATCGCGGGGCCGAGGTCTCGCCGGAGGAGGTCAAGACGATCACGGCCTATCTGGCGAAAAATTACGCCCCCGCGCCCGGTGCCGGGCCGGGCGCGGGCGGCCGTTAAACGCGGTTCGGCCAAAGCGGGCGGCGCGTCGCCGCCCGCTGCCCTTCATTGACCCCCGGCGTAGAGCGGCAGCATTCCCTTCACCTTGCTGCGCAGGCGATAGATGCTGGTGCTGCCGGTGATATAGACCATGTGCCCATCCTCCGCGAAGGCCAGATTGGCCGCGGTTTCCGGCAGCCTGATCTGCCCCAGCACCTTGCCCTGCGGCGTGACGATGCGGATGCCGCCCGGGCCCGTCATCCAGATATTGCCGGCCGTGTCGACCTTCAGCCCGTCCGGACCGCCGCGACCGCCGGGGAAGCGGATCAGCTCGCGCGGCGCGGACAGGCTGCCGTCCGGGCGCACATCATAGGCGCGGATATACATTTCGGGGCCGTAATTGCCGACATAGAGGGTCTTGAAATCGGGGGAGAAACCGATGCCGTTGGGCAGCGTCATGTCGGTGATGACCGGCGTCAGCCTGCCGTCGGCATAGCGGAATACGGCGTTGAAGGGCAGTTCCTTGGCCGGGTCCTTGTCCATGCCGTTGAACAGGCCGAAGGGCGGATCGGTGAACCAGAGCGCGCCGCTCTTGTCGTAGACGAGATCGTTGGGGCTGTTCAACCGCTTGCCCTGATAATCCGATAGGAAGGGTTGCAGGCTGCCGTCCTTGCCGACCCTGACGATGCGGCGAGCGCCCATCTGCGTCATCAGCACCGTGCCGTCGGGGGCGGGGGCCATGCCGTTGGAGCCGATGCTGGCGCCCGCCGGGGGATTGGGCAGGCCGCCTGAATTGGCCACCAGTTCCTCCACCTTTCCATCCGGGCTGACGGCCCGCATCCTGTCCCCGGTGACGTCGGAGAACCAGAGCCGGCCCTCATGCCATAGCGGCCCCTCCGTAAAGCCGAAGCCGGTCGCCACCCGCTCGATCGGCGTGCCCGGCGCTATGATCGCGTCGAGCGCCGGGTCCAGCCGCTCGAAGGATGGCGCGGCGGCCGGTGCGGCGGGTTCCTGCGCCAGCAATGGCGCGGTCAGGGGGCAGAGCGCTGCGGCAAGCAGGGCGGCGCGAAGGCGGGATGACATGGCTTTGGTTCCTTCTTGGATGATCGAAAGGAGGGACGCGAGAGGATCGGCGCGATGTTACCGCCGCGGTTGCATGCGCGCTTCGGCTTCGGCGCGGTAGCGGGCCTTCGCCGACAGATCGCGCGCCACGCCGATCACCATCAGTTCGAGCGGCTGCGCGCCCGTCTGGCGGATCGCCCGCGCCTCGCCAAGGTCGACGGGCACGGCGTCGCCCGCGCTGATCGGTGCGGTTTCCCCGTCCAGCGACACTTCGCCCGTGCCGGAGATCACATAATAGACCTCGCTCATATCCGCCTGCATCCGGCGGCCGAGCGCCGCATTTGCGGGCAGCAGGACATGATCGACATAGGACCAGGGCGTCGAAAAGACCGCCGGTCCCAGCGCGCGGCGAAAGAGGACGCCGCCGGTCGCATCGGGCAGGGCGGCCGCCGCCGGCTTCAGGAGGGCGCGGTCCAGCCGCATGCTGATGAACTGCGGCACGGGATCGAGCGTCGCATCGGTGCGCGGGTCGCCCAGATCGAAATTGTCATAGCTCTTGGTCATGCCGACATTGATGTTCAGCCATTGCAGCGGCCTGTCGGTCGGATTGTAGATGCCATGGGCGTGCCCCTTGCGGTCGGGCACGCCGGCAGGCCCGGCCAGGCGCGAGGTGCGGCCGTCGATGGTGAACTCCGCCTCGCCGTCGAGGATGATGAACATCTCCTCGCAATCATTGTGGAAATGCTGGCCGATGCCGCTTTTCGGCGCGATCGTCCCGCGATGGACGAAGATGAGGTTGGTGCTGAGCGCATTGGCGCCGAGCAGCGGCCCGAACTTCATCGATCCCGCACCGCCATGGACGCCGTTCGCACCCCGCATTTTGTCCGGATCGCTGTGGCCGATACGTTGCGCCAGCGGCGGCGCGGCCTGCGCCATGGCCGTTCCGCCAAAAGCCATCAGCGCTGCGACCAGCGCCATGCGCGGCGTGCCCATGCCCATCTTCCCCTCTCCAATGCTTGCTCTTGCCTGCTGATGCCGACATACATCATCTTATCACGAATCATATAGTATATTGTTTGGCGCAGAAGCCAAGCGGGAGGGATGGTTATGAATGGAGCCGCGCGGTCCAGGGTCAGGCTGGGCCTGATCTTCCTGTTGTTCATCATCAGCGCGATCGCTTTTCTCGACCGCACCAACATCTCCGTCGCGGGGGTGGAGATGCGGAAGGAATATGCCATCGACCAGGTGCAGCTGGGCTGGGTCTTCAGCGCCTTCCTGATCGGCTATGCGCTGTTCCAAGTGCCGGCGGGCTGGCTCGCCGCGCGCTACGGTCCCCGCATCGTGCTGACCGGCGCGCTGCTCTGGTGGGGCGTGTTCACCGCGGCGACGGCGCTCATCCATCCGGAGGGCAGCGCCGCGCTGCTGCTGCTGGCGCTGACCCGCTTCGCGCTCGGCATCGGCGAGTCGGTCGTCTATCCGTGCGGTAACCAGTTCCTGTCGCGCTGGATACCGGCGCAGGAGCGCGGCAAGGCGAACGGGTGGATCTTCGCCGGGGTGGGCGCCGGCTCCGGCATCACGCCGCCGCTGATCACCGCGATCATCCTGTGGGGCGGCTGGCGCGCATCCTTCTATGCCTGCGCGGCAATGGGCCTTGCCGCCGCCGCCGTCTGGTTCTGGCTCGCGCGGGACCGGCCGCAGGAGCATCCGTCGGTGAACGCGGCCGAACTCGCGCATATCGAGGCGGGCCTGCCCCCGGCCAAAACGGCGTCGGCCGGACCCATTCCCTGGGGCGCCATATTTTCCAGCCGCAATGTCTGGGGCCTGTTCGTCAGCTATTTCGCCTTTGGCTATGTGATCTGGATCTTCTTCAGCTGGTTCTTCATCTATCTTGCCGAAGCGCGGCATCTGGATGTCAAATCCAGCGCAGTCTTCTCCATGCTGCCCTTCCTGTGCATGACCTTCGGCTGCCTGCTGGGCGGGGTCATCAACGACCGGGTGTCGGCGCGCTACGGCCTTTATTGGGGACGCTCCGGGCTGGGCGTGCTCTCCTTCGTGCTGACCGGCCTGTTCCTCGCCAGCGGATCGATGGTGGACAATGCGCCTCTCGCGGTGCTGATCCTGGCCGGGGGGGCGGGGGCGATCTACCTCTCGCAAAGCTCCTTCTGGTCGGTGACGGCGGACATAGCGGGCCCGCATAGCGGCGTCGTGTCCGGCTTCATGAACATGGGGTGCCAGATCGGCGGGGCGCTGACCTCCACCCTGACGCCGATGATCGCCGCGCAATTCGGCTGGACCGCCGCCTTCATTGCGGGGGCCGCCGTGGTGCTGGCGGGCGTGCTCGCCTGGGTGATCGTGGACCCGAACCGGCTGCTGGAGCAGCCGGCCGGGGAGGGCGCCCGGGCGCCTATTGGCGGCGCGACAGCCTGACGGTGAAGGGCTTGCGCCCTTCCATGTCGAAGAAGGTGGTGCCGAACGGCGTGCGGCGGACATGGATCACCGTCCCGACCGGCGGCGGGGGCGCGACGGTCGTCGTGTCGTAGGCGGTGCCGTCCTCCAGCTCCAGCCGGTGATAGCCGTGCCGCAGCGGGATCGCCGCCTTCAAGCGGCTGTCGAAATCCGTGCGGCTCTTGAGGGCGTCGCGACGGTCCTGATAGCTGTTGATCGCAGCCGCCGATGCCGCAGCGGGGGGCGCGGGAACGGGAATCGGGCGGCTGTCCTGGGCGGCCCGGCCAGACCGGCGATCGTAGCAGGCCAGGCGTTCCGACGGGTCGTCCAGACGCGCGCAGCCATCTTCCTGCGCCAGCGCGACACATTGCGGAAACAACGCAATCCCGCCGATCACGGCCAGTTTCCAGATGTGTTTCACGCCCTTCTCCTCTTTTCATGTCATAATTTGTTTGACTAATGCTCTAACATCATATCCTATATGATCAAATGCAAGACGCAAAAGTCTGCTCAAGGGGAGGATTGATGGCAATCATAAAGGCCGCATTCTATCTGTGTTCGCCCGCCCTGCTCATCCTGGGGGCGTCGGCCCAGACACCTGCGCCGGCACCGTCTGCGCCTGTCT
>NZ_JAINEZ010000032.1:0-53494 GCF_019873065.1 Sphingobium sp. PNB | reverse complement strand
GGGGAGGGGAAGCATTGACGTCCGCCATTGGCCAAATCGAGCCAGCCGGGCCACCTCATCCCCATCTCCCCAACCTACCCCCGCATCGTCCCCGTATCGATGAAGCGCTGGTGCCACGCCAGCGCCTCCCCCGGCAGCATGGGCGACTGCAACCCGTATGACCCCGCCAAAGCCCGCCGGAAATAATCCTTCAGCATCGGCCGGAAGTCCGGATGCACGCAATTCTCCATGATGACCTCCGCCCGCTGCCGGGGCGCCAGCCCGCGCAGGTCCGCCAGCCCCTGCTCGGTCACGATCACCTGCACATCCTGGTTGATATGGTCGACATGGCTGCAATGCGGCACGATGGCGGAGATCGCCCCACCCTTGGCCGTCGACGGCGTCATGAAGATCGACAGATAGGCATTGCGCGCAAAGTCCCCCGACCCGCCAATGCCGTTCTGGATGCGCGATCCCATCAGATGCGTCGAATTGACGTTGCCGTAGATGTCCGCCTCGATTAGCCCGTTCATCGCGATGCAGCCCAGCCGCCGCACCAGCTCGGGATGGTTGCTGATCTCCTGCGGCCGCAGGATCATCCGGTCCCGATAGCGCCCCATATCGGCATTCATCCGCGCCGCCGCCTCCGGGCTCAGGGAAAAGGCCGTCGCGCTCGCCATCCGCAGCTTGCCCGCGTCGAGCAGGTCCAGCATCCCGTCCTGGATCACCTCAGTAAAGGCGACCATGTCCTCGAACGGCGCGTCGATCAGGCCGGTCAGCACCGCATTGGCGATATTGCCGACCCCCGACTGCAACGGCA
This sequence comes from Sphingobium sp. PNB, assembly GCF_019873065.1. Classification (NCBI taxonomy): domain Bacteria; kingdom Pseudomonadati; phylum Pseudomonadota; class Alphaproteobacteria; order Sphingomonadales; family Sphingobiaceae; genus Sphingobium; species Sphingobium sp. PNB. Next base: position 52,695 of record NZ_JAINEZ010000032.1, on the reverse strand, counting down.
GCAGCGAAGCAGGCAACCGCCCCTTCTTCACCTCATGGCGCAGGAATTCCAGCAAATGCCCGGCAATCGCCCGCGCCTTGTCGTCCGGCGCCTTGAAGGGCGCGTTGCGATCCGGCGCATCCGTCTCGACCACCGCGATCACCTTGTCCGGATCGCAGCGGAAGGTCGGCTGCCCGATGCGCTGGTCCGCGCACACCAGCGGGATCGGCTGGCGATGCGGCGGCAGCGCCGTGCCGTAATAAATGTCGTGCATCCCCTCCAGCGCGGGGTTCTGCCAGCGATTGACCTCCAGTATCACGCCCTTGGCCCGGTCGATCCAGGTCTTGTTGTTGCCCACGGAGGCGGAGGGGACCAGCTCGCCCCCGGCGGTGATCCCCGTCACCTCGACCACCGCGACATCCAGATCGCCCAGGAAACCCTGCCACGCCATCGGCGCGACCTGGCTCAGATGCATGTCGAAATATTGCATCTGGCCCTTGTTGATCCGCTCCCGGGCAATGGGATCGCTATTATAGGGCAGGCGGAACTCCACGCCGTCGGCCTGCGCCAGCGCCCCGTCCAGCTCCGGCCCGGTCGACGCGCCGGTCCACACCCTGACCCGGAAGGGCTCGCCCGCCGCATGCGCCTCGGTGATCCGCTTCGCCAGCGCCAGCGGCACCGCCTTGGGATAGCCCGACCCGGTAAAGCCGCTCATCCCCACGGCCATCCCGTTGCGGATCAGCGCCGCGGCCTCCTCCGCCGTCCGGCATTTGGCGGCCAGCCCGGCATGGGCGATGCGATCGGTCATGGCTATCCTCTTCCATCATTCCTTGCGCGCTGGCATCTGGCTTTTCGGCCGATCAGACAATAAGGATAAGCCGCACAATATCTGTGCGAGTATCGTGCAAATGTCCGATCTGTTGATCGCCCTGCGGACATTCGTCCGGCTATGCGAAAAACCCAACTTCTCCCGCGTGGCTGGAGAGATGCACGCCAGCCATACGACCATAGCCCGCCGGCTGGATCAGGTGGAATCGCATTTCCGCGCCATCCTGTTCCATCGCACCACCCGCCGGCTGATCGCCACGCCGGAGGCTGACCGCCTGCTGGTCCACGCCCGTGCGATGCTGGACGCGCTGGATGGGGCGGAACAGGAATTCGGCCCGGTCCGCGATCAACCGGGCGGCCTGGTGCGCATCGGCTTCACCACCGCGCTCGGCCTCTATTATGTCGAGCGCCTGGGCGATCTGACCGCGCGCTACCCCGCGCTCCAGCTCGATTGCGCGATGACGGACTGGCAACGCGACGTGGTGGAGGACCGCCTCGACCTTGCCCTGCGCGTCGGCCCGGTGGGCGACGACAGCCTGGTGGTTCATCCGCTGGGCGCGCTGCCCCGCCTGCTGGTCGCGCATCCCGCCTATCTTGCCGGCCGCGGCATGCCCTCGTCCGCCGAAGACCTTCCGGGGCATCAGTGCATCGCCTACGCTTATGGCGACGTGCCCGCCCGCTGGACCATCGACGGGCGGGAGAGGGTGGTGGGCGGCACCTTCCGCAGCGACAGCAGCGAAGCCGTCCACCGCGCCGCCCTCAGCGGCCTCGGCATCGCCCTGCTACCCGCCATCCGGGTGCAGGGCGACATCGCGGCGGGACGGCTGGTCCCGGTCCTGCCGGAAAGCCATATCGCCCCGCTCGACATCTGGGCCGTCCACCCGTCCCACAAACGCCTGCCGCCAAGAGCGCGGGTGGTGCTGGACTTCCTCAAGGAGAATTTCCCCGGTGAACGGCCCTAGAGCCAATCGACATTCAGAAGATGACGAGCCGAAAATGATGGTTTTCCGTGACCCGGAGCGCAGCCTACTCAAGGTAGGTGAGCACCGGAAGCACGGAAAAGCGTCATTTGCAGGCCGTCAGGGCTGAATGTCGATTGGCTCTAGAGCGCGCTGCGTCAAATCATAGGCAGGCCGCGCGCTCCAAGCTTTTGTTGTCGCATCCTTTTGAACGCAAAACCGGTTCCCACTTTTGCGCAGGATGCTCTGGCCTGAAGACCCGCCGCGCTCATTCGAGCGTCTTCGCAGGAACAGGATAAGGGGCAAGGGGCGCCTCTTACCGCTCCACCCCCTTCGCCTTCCCCCAGGCGCGCGCCGCCGTATAGCCCAGATAGCCCGTCCCGAAGAGCGCATAGAGCGGCTCCGGCAGGGCGTTGAAATAGGCCCGCATCGCCCGGATGATCCCCGCCGCCACATCGGGCCGCACCCCGCCGACCAGCCCCAGCGGCACCGACCACAGCAGCAACCCGTACATCATGTAGAGAAAGGCCGGCCGCGCCCGCAGCGTCCACCGGTCCCCCGCGACTCGCCTGCGTGAAGACGTCATCCCTGCCTCCTATCCGATCCGGTTGGCGAGCCAGCCATAGAGAAAGGCCTCATTGGCCGGCCTGCTCTCGGCCAGCGCCAGGTAGCGCTCGCCCTGAAGCGCTTCGAGGGCTTTCAGCAGCACCTTCTCGCCTGCCCGCCCGCGAACGGCCAGAAAGGCGCCCAGCGCGGAAAGCGTTTTCGCCCCCACCGCCTGATCCACCTTCAGGTCGGCATAGTCCCGACCGTTGCGATTGAGCGCGTTCAACGCCCGCTGCAGGAAACCGCCGGCCGTGCCCGGCCCCATGTTGACCGCCGTGTCGAACAGTTCCTCCGCCACCGCCGGCGCCAGTTCCGCGACGAAGGCGAAGCCCGGCTTCTCCCAATAGAGCCTGCGATAGATCGCCTCGGCCACCGTCCGGGGCATCGCCCGCATGTCGCCGCCATAGCCGTTGGCCCGCGCCACGGCCTGGGTGATGCCGAAATTGGTCGGTCCGCCGCGATCCGCCGGATGGTTGCCGTAGCCACCCTCCCGCGCGATGACTTCATCGATCAGAGCCGCAATATCCATGAAAACGCCCTCCTGTTCCGGAAAGGCGGGTCATTTATCCCATTTGGTTAGCTGTAGGACAGCGGAAAAGCGCTGGCGCAGGCGAAATGGATAAAAATGGGAAAAAGGCAGGCAGGCCGGAAAAGGCCCTGCCGGAAATTTGGTCGGGACGAGAGGATTCGAACCTCCGACCCCCACACCCCCAGTGTGATGCGCTACCAGGCTGCGCTACGTCCCGACCGGAGCGGCGCAATTAGAAGCAGTTTGGGGAATATGCAAGCCATTCGATGCAGGCTTTTTGCGCATTCGTCGGAAACCCTAATCATGTTGCCTCCGCCGTGCGATCTGTGTTAGCCGCGCGCCCTTGATCTGTGGGCGTTTATCGGCGCCCGCGACTGGACAAGAGAATAAGGCGAAAGTCCCAAGCATGTTCATATCTCCAGCCTTTGCCCAGACTGCGGGCGGGGAATCGTCCGGCGCCTCCATGCTGGTTCAGATGGCCCCGCTGGTCCTCATCTTCGTCGTCTTCTATTTCCTGCTGATCCGTCCGCAGCAAAAGAAGATGAAGGAGCACAAGGCCAAGATCGACGCCGTGAAGAAGGGCGATCAGGTCGTGACCGGCGGCGGTCTGGTCGGCAAGGTGGTGCGCGTCGACGAATTCTACGCCGAAGTCGAACTGGCGCCGGGCATGAAGGTGAAGGCGGTGAAGTCCACCCTGACCGACGTGATCGATCCCGCCACCGCCAAGCCCGCGAACGACTGAGCCCCACCCATGCTGAATTTCCCTCGCTGGGCGGTCGTCGCGATCCTGCTGCCGCTGCTGATCGGCATAGCCTGCGCCGTGCCGAGCTTCCTGCCGGACACGGTGGTCGGGCAACTGCCCAAATTCATGCAGACCCGCGTGAACCTGGGCCTCGACCTGTCGGGCGGCAGCCACCTGCTGCTCGAAGCCTCGACCCAGGACGTGGCGAAGCAGCGCATCGCCAATATGGAGGAGCAGGTCCGCACGGAACTGCGCCGGGGCGACACGAAGATCGCGATCGGGGATATTTCCAGCCGCGACGGGAAATTGAGCTTCATGGTGCGCAACCCGTCGCAGGTCGATGCCGCCGTCGAGCGCATCCGGCCGCTGACCCAGGGGGCGGGCCTCACCGGCCAGCGCGATTTCAATGTGGAGGTGGTGAACAGCTCCACCATCGTCATCACCCCGACCAAGGCGGGCATCGACAATGCGGTGAAGGGTGCGATGGAAGTCGCGACCGAGGTGATCCGCAAGCGCATCGACGAGATGGGCACGCGCGAACCGACCATCCAGCAGCAGGGCGACAACCGCATCGTCGTGCAGGTGCCCGGCCTTCAGGACCCCAGGGCGCTGAAGGACCTGCTGGGCCAGACCGCCAAGCTGGAATTCAAGCTTGTCGACGTCAACGCCAACCCCGCCGAGGTGGCGCAGGGCCGCGCGCCGGTCGGGAGCGAAGTGCTGCCCTATCCCACAAATCCCGCCGGGCCGCCGGTGATCGCCGTCTACCGGCAGGTCATGGTGTCGGGCGAGGACCTGACCGACGCGCAGCAGGGCTATAACCAGCAGGGCAACGAGCCGATCGTCAACATCCGCTTCAACGGTGCGGGCGGGCGCAAATTCGGCCAGGTGACGTCGCAGAACGTCAACCGTCCCTTCGCCATCATCCTCGACGGCAAGGTGCTGTCCGCGCCGAACATCAACGAGCCGATCCTGGGCGGCAGCGCGCAGATCAGCGGCAGCTTCACCGTCGAAAGCGCCAACCAGCTTGCGATCGCGCTGCGTTCGGGCAAGCTGCCCGTTGCGCTGACCGTGGTGGAGGAACGCACGGTCGGCCCGCAACTCGGCGCCGACTCGATCCGCGCGGGCCTGCTCGCCTCGGTGATCGCGGTGGCGGCGGTGGCGGCCTTCATGTTCATGAGCTATGGCCGCTTCGGCATGTACGCCAACCTCGCCGTCGCCATCAACGTGCTGGTGATCCTGGGCGTCATGGGCATATTGGGCGCGACGCTGACGCTGCCGGGCATCGCCGGTTTCGTGCTGACCATCGGCACCGCGGTCGACGCCAACGTGCTGATCTACGAGCGCATCCGTGAGGAAAGGCGGAGGGGACGCGGGGTCGTGCAGGCGATCGAACATGGCTATAAGGAAGCCAGCCGCACGATCTTCGAAGCGAACGTGACCCACGCCATCGCCGGCGGCATCATGCTCGCTCTGGGGTCGGGACCGGTCAAGGGCTTCGCGATCGTGCTGCTGATCGGCATCGCGACCAGCGTGTTCACCGCCGTCACCTTCACGCGCCTGCTGGTGTCGCGTTGGGTCCGCGCCAAGCGCCCGACCGAAATCCACATCTGACGGGCGGAGAGAAACATGAAACTGCTTAAGCTCGTCCCGGACAACACCAATATCGGCTTCGTCAAGCTGCGCCACTGGGCCTTCGCCCTGACGGCGCTGCTGACGGTGCTGGCGGTCGGCGCGACCTTCTACAAGGGGCTGAACCTGGGCGTCGACTTCGTCGGCGGCCTGATGATAGAGGCGAAGTTCGAAACGCCGCCGCAGACCGACAAGGTGCGCACGGTAATCGACCGACTGGGGGTGGGCGACGGTTCGCTCCAGCAGTTCGGCGATCCGAAAACGGTGCAGATCCGCCTCCCTCTGCCGGAACAGGGCGGCGCGGGCGCGGCCAACGCCATCGTCGAAAAGGCGCGCAAGGCGATGACGGCGGAATTCCCCGGCGTCACCTTCTCCCGCTACGACACGGTGTCGGGCAAGGTGTCGGGCGAACTGATCCAGAACGGCGTGCTGGCGGTGATGCTGGCGGTGATCGGCATCGCGATCTTCTCCTGGTTCCGCTATGAATGGCAGTTCGGCGTCTCGACCTTCGTCGCGATCATGCACGACGTGCTGATGACGCTGGGCTTCTTCGCCATCACCCAGCTCGAATTCGACCTCAACATCGTCGCCGCCGTGCTGACCATCGTGGGCTATTCGATCAACGACAAGATGGTGATCGACGACCGCATCCGCGAAAATATGCGCAAATATCGCAAGATGGACATGAAGTCGCTGATCGACCTTTCGGTCAACGAAACGCTGCCGCGCACGGTCATGACCTCGGTCACGGTGCTGCTGGCGCTGGGCGCGCTGCTGCTGCTGGGCGGCCATGTGCTGCGCGGCTTCACCGCGGCCATGATGCTGGGCATCATCGTCGGCACCTATTCGTCGGTCTATGTCTCCTCCTCGCTGCTCATCAGCCTGGGCCTGTCCCCCGCCACGGCGGAGAAGAAGGCGAGCAAGGTCAATATCGCCGCCCAGGCCGAGCGGATGGGCCCGCGCGACGACGGGGCGCGACCCTGAACGGGAACCGCTCCGGCATAGAGCTGCGCCGCGATGAATCGGGGCAGGGGCCGATCGTCACCGGCTTTCAGGGGCGGGGTTTTCGGGTCCGCGACGATGTTTTTCCCGAAGGCCTGCTGCTCTCCCCGGTGCGGGCGCTCGCCTGGCAGGATGCGCCGCCCGTCGACGCGCTGACGGTGGCGCATCTGGGCGACCTGTTCGACCTCGACGTCCAGCCGGAATTCCTGCTGGTCGGCACGGGCGCCGCCCTGCGCCAGCCGCCGCGCGCCTTCGTGCGCGAACTGGAGGGGCGCGGCATCGGTGTGGAGGTGATGGACAGCCGCGCCGCCGCCCGCGCCTGGGGCGTGCTGCGCGCCGAGGAACGGTGGATCGTCGCGGCCCTCATGCCGCTTGTCTGAGGGGGCTGTCCGCCCCGCCTTGCGCTTTCCTGTTCCTTTGCCTACTCTTGTCGCCAAGTTCCGGCGCTTTTCGGCGCTGGCGAAGAAGAAAAGAGATACGGCCATGGTGCAGCACAGCCGCCCATCGCCGCAGAGTTCCGGCCCGGCCGGCGGAATTTCGGGCAAGGGGGTCCGTTCCGGTCAGGGCAATGGGAGCAAGGCTGCGGCCCTCACTCCCCCGTCGAAATCGCGGGGCCTTTTGCCTCATCCGCTGCGCGGACGCCGGTCCTACGCGGCCATCGACCTTGGCACCAATAATTGCCGCCTGCTGATCGCCAAGCCATCGGCGGACGGCTTCATCGTCGTCGACGCCTTTTCGCGAATCGTGCGGCTGGGGGAGGGGCTTGCCGCTTCCGGCCGGATCAGCGACGCCGCCATAGAGCGCGCGATTTCCGCCCTGTCGGTCTGCGCCGACAAGCTGCGCCGCCGGCACGTCACCCTGGCCCGCTCGGTCGCGACGGAGGCGTGCCGCCGCGCCTCCAACGGCGCCGAATTCATCCAGCGCGTCTATCGGGAAACCGGCATCGCCCTCGACATCATCAGCGCGCAGGAAGAGGCGCGGCTGGCGGTGCTCGGCTGCCACGCGCTGCTGGAGCCGGGCGACGGCCCCGCGCTCATCTTCGACATTGGCGGCGGCTCGACCGAACTGGTGCTGGTGGACGCCAATCGCGCCGGCGCGCCGCATATCGTCGATTGGGTGAGCGCCCCCTGGGGCGTGGTCTCCCTGACGGAGAGCGAGCCTTTCGACCATGCCGATCCCATGGACCGGCTGTCCGCCTATGCCCGGATGCGCGCCCGCGTGGCGGATGCCTTCGCGCCGCTGGCCCGCCGCCTGCCGGCTCCGCAGGCGGATATCCGCCTGCTCGGCACATCGGGCACGGTGACGACGCTGGCCAGCCTGCATCTCGACCTGCCGCGCTACGACCGGCAGGCGATCGACGGGCTGATCGTGCCGTCGACGTCGATGCGGGCGATTTCGGCGCGGCTGTCCTCCATGCCCCTGGCGGAGCGGCAGAAGCTGCCCTGCATCGGGACGGAGCGGGCCGATCTGGTCGTGGCGGGCTGCGCCATCCTGGAATCCATCCTCGACATCTGGCCCGCCCAGCGCCTGGGCGTGGCCGATCGCGGCATTCGCGAGGGCATATTGCGCGGCCTGATGGACCGTGACGGAGTGAAGATGTGAGAGGCCCCCTGTGAGAGGTACCGGTGCCGGCAAGGTGCGGGTCAAGACGGCGAAGGGGCGGACGGCACAGTCCACCCGCTGGCTCGAACGCCAGTTGAACGACCCCTATGTCCGCCGCGCCAAGGCGGAGGGGTGGCGCAGCCGCGCCGCCTTCAAGCTGATCGAACTGGACGAGAAGTTCCACTTCGTGAAGGGGTCCCGCGCGGTGGTCGACCTGGGCGTGGCGCCCGGCGGCTGGGCGCAGGTGGTGCGGAAACTCTGCCCCAAGGCGAAGGTGGTGGGCATCGACCTGCTGCCGACCGATCCCATTCCGGGCGTCACCCTGTTCCAGATGGACTTCATGGACGACAGCGCGCCCGCCCTGCTGGCGGAGGCGCTGGGCGACGCGCCCGATCTGGTCATTTCCGACATGGCGGCGAACACCGTCGGCCATGCGGCGACCGACCATCTGCGCACCATGGGGCTGGTCGAGGCGGCGGCCATGTTCGCGGTGGAGAATCTGCGCAAGGGCGGCACTTTCGTGGCCAAGGTGTTCGCGGGCGGCACCGACGCCGACCTGCTCGCCATCCTCAAAAGGCATTTCACCACGATCAAGCATGCCAAGCCCCCCGCCAGCCGCAAGGGCAGCGTCGAATGGTATGTCGTGGCGCAGGGCTTCAAGGGCCGCCCGGAAGAGGGCTGATCCGTCCACCATCACCAAGAGATTGAAATGCCTCCCTGTTCCTGCGAAGGCAGGAACCCGGTTCGGCCCCTGACGCGGCACTCCTGCCCTCGCGGGAGCGCCATGGAGGTCGTCCGGGGCATGGGGGAACATCATTGGTTTCGACGGTATCGACGGTCGCCTATCTGGGGCTGGAAGCGCGCGGCGTGGAGGTTCAGTGCCAGCTCGTTCCCGGCCTTCCCAATTTCATCGTCGTCGGCCTGCCGGACAAGGCGGTCGCGGAAAGCCGGGAGCGGGTGCGCAACGCCATCGCCGCCATCGGCCTTTCGCTGCCGCCCAAGCGGATCACCGTGAACCTCTCGCCCGCCGACCTTCCCAAGGAGGGGTCGCATTTCGACCTCCCCATCGCGCTGGCCCTGCTCGGCGCCATGGGCGTGATCGATGCCGAGACGCTGGCGGGCTATGTCGTCGTGGGCGAGCTGGGTCTGGACGGCCGCATCGCCCCCACGCCCGGCGTGCTGCTCGCCGCGCTCCATGCGGGGGAGCGGGAACTGGGCCTTGTCTGCCCGGTGGCGCAGGGCGCGGAAGCCGCCTGGGCCGGTCAGGTGGAGGTGATCGCCGCGCCCGACCTGCTGGCCATCCTCAACCATTTCAAGGGCGCCGCCGCCCTCTCGCCGCCGCAGCCCGGGCAGGTGGAGCCGCCGATCCGGACCGCGGACCTCAGGCAGGTCAAGGGTCAGGAAAGCGCCAAGCGCGCGCTGGAGATCGCGGCGGCGGGCGGCCATAATCTGCTGATGGTCGGCCCGCCCGGCGCGGGCAAGTCGCTGATGGCGAGCTGCCTGCCCGGCATCCTGCCCGAACTGACGCCGGGCGAGGCGCTGGAAACCTCCATGGTGGCCAGCGTCGCCGGCACGCTGGAGGGCGGCCGGATCAGCCGCGCCCGTCCCTTCCGCAATCCGCATCACAGCGCCTCCATGGCGGCGCTGGTCGGCGGCGGGCACAAGGCGCGGCCGGGCGAGGTCAGCATGGCGCATCTGGGCGTGCTGTTCCTCGACGAACTGCCCGAATTCCAGCGGACGGTGCTCGATTCGCTGCGGCAGCCCCTGGAGACGGGGGAAGTCACCGTGGCGCGGGCCAATGCGCATGTCACCTTCCCGGCGCGGGTGCAGCTGGTGGCGGCGATGAACCCCTGCCGCTGCGGCCATCTGGGCGATCCGGCGCTGGCCTGTTCCCGCGCCCCCCGCTGCGCGGCGGACTATCAGGCCAAGGTGTCGGGACCGCTGCTCGACCGCATCGACCTGCATGTGGAGGTGCAGGCGGTGACGGCGGCGGACCTGGTCCTGCCCCCGCCCGCCGAAGGATCGGCGGAGGTCGCGGTCCGGGTCGCCGCCGCGCGGGCCGTGCAGACGCGCCGCTATGAAGGGACGTCGCTGCGGACCAATGCGGAGGTCGATGGAGAGCGGCTGGAGGATGTCGCCGGGCCGGATCAGGCCGGGCGCGAACTGCTGGCGCAGGCGGCTGCGGCGATGAAGCTGTCGGCGCGGGGCTATACCCGCGTGCTGCGCGTGGCGCGGACCATCGCCGATCTGGCGGGGGCGGATCGCGTCGGGCGCGTCCATGTGGCCGAAGCGCTCAGCTACAGGCGGCGGGCCCCGGTGAACTGACGGCGCCCGACCCGGCCGGGTCGGCCCTCCACGGCATCGCCCGGAAAGCCGGCGCCCGCTTTTCTACGCCCTGTTAAAGCTTGCCGGGTTCCGTCATGACCACGTCCATGTCGGCCATGGCCAGCCGCAGCAACTCCACCATGCCGTTGCGCGCGGCGGCCGTGTCGCGGGTGGCGATGGCGCGATAGACCGCCTTGTGATCGGGCAGGGGATCGCGCGGCAGCAGCTTCTTGCGATGCTTGAAGGTGGTGGTCCAACTCACCGCCGCCCCCACCGAACTGGCCAGCGCGGCGAGCGCGTCATTATGCGTTGCCGCCAGCACTGCATGATGGAAACGCTGGTCCGCCGCCCGCCCTTCCGGCGTCGAAAGGCCGTGCTTTTCCATCTCGTCCAGCGCCTGCGCCATGATGGCCAGTTGCTCGTCGGTCCGCCGCCGCGCCGCGAATTCGGCCGCCGCCGGTTCGATCACGCCGCGCAGTTCGAACAGGTCGCGGATGAAGTCGCGGTCCGGCTCCCCCGCGAACATCCAGGCGAGCATTTCCGGGTCCAGCACATTCCATCGGCTGCGCGGCAGCACGCGGGTACCGGCCTTGGGCCGGCTTTCCAGCATCCCCTTGGCGATCAGGATGCGCACCGCCTCGCGATAGGCGGTGCGGGATACGTGAAGCCGCTCCGACGCCTCGATCTCCCCCTCGAACAGGTCGCCGGGCTTGTGGACGCCCATCAGGATCGCCGTGCCCAATTGCCGGGCGATGGCCTGATGGATGCGAAGCGAGCCTTCGTCCGTCGCGAATTTGCGTTCCGTTACGTCCTTGCGCTCGCTTCCCAATGTTCAGGCCCCCCCGGTTCAGTCCTCGAAGGCCGTCGTAGGGCAATGCCGCCCACAAAGGAAGGCGTCCGCCACCAAACGCAGCGGCGCGATGTCGGCGTCGATCGCCCGGTCCTCGACCAGCCCCACGAAGCGGCGATACATGGCCGGATATTCCTCGTCCGGCGCCTTGAGCTGGATTTCCCCGTCCAGGCGCAGCATATTGCCGCCCTCCGACAGCAGCAGGCTGCCATTCGCCGTCTCGACCGCGATGTCCCATGTCTGCGGGCCGGTCTGGCGCCAGTCGAACACGGCCTCGACCGTCGCGCCCGACGCCGTCGCCATGCTCAGCGCGGCGCCGATGGGCGCGTCCCTGTTCTCCGGCACTTCCAGGCTGGCCGACAGCATCGTCACCGGCTCCGGCACGATCTCCGTCAGGATCGACAGGGCGTTGATGCCCGGATCGAACACGCCGAACCCGCCCGCTTCCCAGATCCACGGCTGGCCCGGATGCCAGTGGCGGACATCCTCGCGCCACTGGATGTCGATGTGCCGGATCGTGCGCTCCGCCACCCACGCCTTCGCCTGCGCGACCGCGGCGGCATAGCGGCTGTGCCAGCTTGCATAAAGGGTGACGCCCTGCGCGCGGGCGAGGGCGATCAGCGCCTCCACTTCCGACACGGTGGCGCCCGGCGGCTTTTCCAGAAAGACGTGCTTGCCCGCCAGGATCGCCTGCCGCGCCGCCTGGTATCGGACCTGCGGCGGCTGGCAGAGGATCACGGCGTCCATGTCCGGCTCCCCCGCCAGCATCGCGTCCAGATCGGGATAGTTGTTCACGCCCTCGCCCCGCGCATTGCGGCTGGCGACGGCGACAAGGTCTATGCCGCCGGTCTTCGCGATGGCGGGAAGGTGCTGGTCGCGGGCGATCTTGCCCAGGCCCACAAGGCCTGCCCTGATGGTCATAGGACTTTCACCTTCGTCTTGCCCTCGTCCGCCGCGCGGCGCAGGCCGTTGCGCACGGGCAGGGTGAAGGGCGCGGCCTCCACCTCGAACACATCGCCTTCCTGCGCGGCGAAGCCTTCCGAAAAGGAAAGGGTGGCGGTGCCGAAGAAATGGACATGGATGTCGCCCGGACGGCGGAACAGGCCATATTTGAAATGATGATGTTCCAGATTGTCGATCCCGTGGGACATGTTGGTCTCGCCGGAAAGGAAGGGCTTTTCCCACACCGTCACGCCATTGCGGACGATGCGGCTGGTGCCGCGCAGATCCTCCGGCAGGTCGCCCAGCAGCAGTTCGGGGCCCAGCGCGGCCTGACGCAGCTTGCTGTGCGCAAGCCACAGATAATTGCCGCGTTCGGTCACATGATCGGAAAATTCATTGCCGATGGCAAAGCCGAGGCGAACCGGCGCGCCGTCCCCGTCGATCAGGTAGATGCCGGCGACCTCCGGCTCCTCCCCGCCATCCTCCGCGAAGGCCGGCATGGTGAAATCCTCGCCGGGATGGACCAGTATCTGGCCGTCGCCCTTGTAGAACCATTCGGGCTGCGCGCCGATGCCGCCGTCGGCGGGCTTGCCGCCCTCCACGCCCATCAGGAACATGCGCATGCTGTCGGTCAGATCGCCCGACGCGGCCGCCTTGTGCATCTTGTCGCGGCCTTCCGCCGAGCCGAGATGGGTGAGGCCGGTGCCCGCGACCAGCAGGTGCGCGGCATCCTCATGGTCGATGGGGCAGAGCAGCCGGACGGCGGAAAGGTCCACCGCCCCGCCCAGCCGCGCTTCCGCCATGGCGGCCAGGCCCTGCCCGGCCGCAATCGCCTCCAGCGCCAGCGCGCGGGTGGAGCTTGCGCCCTCCACGCGCCGGGCCGCGCCGGTCCGGTCGAGGGCGGCGACGCCGCGGCGGCCGCCTTCCTCGAACTGGACCAGCGACCGGATCATGGATTCATCCACGGACGGCATCACCGGGCGATCTCCAGCCTGCCCTCGATACGGCGGTTGAGCTGCCACGGATTGGCGGCCTGCAAGGCGGGCGGCAGCACCGCGTCGGCCACGTCCTGATAGCAGACCGGGCGCAGGAAGCGCATCATCGCCAGCGTGCCCACGGACGTCGAACGGCCGTCGGAGGTCGAGGGGAAGGGGCCGCCATGCACCATGGCATGGGTGACTTCCACCCCGGTCGGCCAGCCATTCGCCAGCACGCGTCCGACCTTGCGGGACAGGGTGGGCAACAGCTTCGCGGCATCGGCCCGGTCGCTGTCGTCCATCTGGAGCGTCGCGGTCAACTGGCCCTCCATCCGGGCGATGGTGTCGATGACCTCCTCGATCGTCGCGCATTTGACGAGGATGGAGGAGGAACCGAACACTTCATGCGCCAGCGCCGGATTGGCGCGGAACTGCTCGCCGCTGGCGGCGAACAGCGCGTGCTGGCCGCGATTGACGCCGTCCGCCGCCGCGCCGCGCGCGATGGTGGTGACGCCCTCCGCCCCGGCCAGCGCCGCGACGCCCTTTTCATAGGCGGCATGGATGCCGGGCGTCAGCATGACCTGCGCCGCATTGGCCGACAGGGCCTGGGCCGCCGCAGCGACGAAACGGTCCAGATCGGGGCTGTCGAGCGCGATCACCAGCCCGGGATTGGTGCAGAACTGGCCCGAAAACAGCGTCAGCGACCCGACGAAGGCGGCGCCCAGCGCTTCGGCCCGGGCGGCCAGCGCGCCGGGCAGCAGCACGACCGGGTTGATGCTCGACATTTCGGCATAGACCGGGATGGGCTCGTCGCGCCCGGCCGCGATCTTCATGAGGGCAAGGCCGCCGCCGCGCGACCCGGTGAAGCCCACCGCCTTGATGCGCGGATCGGCCACCAGCGCGCCGCCGAGGTCGTTAGTGGTGCCGGGCAGGTAGGAAAACACGCCTTCATGCAGGCCGCTGGCCTCGACCGCCGCGGCGATGGCGCGGGCGACCAGTTCGCCGGTGCCGGGATGGGCCGGATGGCCCTTCACCACCACCGGGCAACCCGCCGCGAAGGCCGATGCGGTGTCGCCGCCCGCGACCGAGAAGGCGAGCGGGAAGTTGGACGCGCCGAACACGGCGACCGGTCCGACCGGCTGGTTGACGCGGCGCAGGTCGCTGCGCGGCAGCGGCTGCCGCTCCGGCAAGGCCTTGTCGATGGTGGCGTCCAGCCAGTCGCCCTGGCGGACATAGCCTGCGAACAGGCGAAGCTGGCCGACGGTGCGGCCCCGCTCGCCTTCCAGCCGCCCGCGTGGCAGGCCGGTCTCGCTCATGGCGGTGGTGATCAGCAGGTCGCCAATGGCCATGATCCCGTCGGCCACCGCCTCCAGAAAGGCGGCGCGGGCGTCGGGCGTCAGCGTGGAGAAGCTCTCGAACGCGGCATCGGCCAGCGCGCAGGCGTCCGCGACATCGGCGGCCGAGGCGTTGTGAAAGGCGATCCCGCCCTTCGCGCCGGTCGACGGGTCGATGGCGAAGAAGGGCTCGCCGCCCTGGCGCTCGCTCGCGCCGACAAGAATGGCTCCGTTGAACATGGGGATAAACTCCGAAATGGGGGATTAATGATTGTCGCGCGGCAGGCCCATGGTCTGGGCAATGCGCTGATATTTCTCCGCGCCCTCCAGGATCGCGCCGCTGTTCAGCTGGCCGACGACGGAGCGCTGGATTTCCTGCCACGGCGTCTGCGAGGCGGGATAGGGATAGCCGCCCTCCGCCTCCAGCGCCGCCCGGCGGCCGGCCAGTTCCTCGTCGGGAATGAGGACGTTCACCGTGCCCCTGTTCAGGTCCATCCGCACCCGGTCGCCGGTCCGCAGCAGCGCCAGGCCGCCCATGGCCGCCGCTTCGGGCGAGGCATTGAGGATGGAGGGACTGCCCGAAGTCCCCGACTGCCGCCCGTCCCCGATGCAGGGCAGGGCGGACACGCCCTCGGTGATGAGGTAGGCGGGCGGCCGCATGTTCACCACCTCCGCCGCGCCCGGATAGCCGACCGGGCCGGCGCCGCGCATGAACAGCAGCGTATCGGGCGTGATGCCGACGGCCGGATCGTCGATCCGCGCATGATAATCCTCCGGCCCGTCGAACACGACCGCCGGGCCTTCAAAGGCGTTGGGATCTTCGGGGTTGGACAGATAGCGCTGGCGGAACTCGTCCGAAATCACGCTGGTCTTCATCACCGCCGCGTCGAACAGATTGCCCGACAGCACGAGGAACCCGGCCTCCTCCTTCAGCGGCCGGGCGAAGGGACGGATGACCTTCTCGTCCTCGATCTCCGCGCCCCGGCAATTCTCGCTTATGGTCTTGCCGTTGACGGTCATCGCGCCCTCGCGGATCAGGCCCTGCGCGATCAGCTGGCCCACCACCGCCGGCACGCCGCCGGCGCGATAATAATCCTCGCCCAGATATTCGCCCGCGGGCTGGAGGTTCACCAGCAGCGGCACCTTGTGCCCCACCGTCTCCCAATCCTTGAGCGGCAGCTCCACCCCGACATGGCGCGCGATCGCCGCCAGGTGGATCGGCGCGTTGGTCGACCCGCCAATGGCCGAATTGACGACGATGGCGTTGTGGAACGCGTCCAGCGTCAGGATGTCGGACGGCTTCAGGTCCTCCGCCACCATCTCGACGATGCGCTTGCCGGTGAGGTAGGCGACCTCCTGCCGGTCGCGATAGGGCGCGGGGATCGCCGCCGATCCCGGCAGCATCATGCCCAGCGCCTCGGCCAGCGAGTTCATCGTCGTCGCCGTGCCCATGGTGTTGCAATAGCCGGTCGACGGCGCGGAGGACGCCACCAGCTTGATGAAGCCCTCATCGTCGATCTTGCCCGCGGCCAGCAATTGCCGCGCATGCCAGACGATGGTGCCCGAACCCGTCCGCTCGCCCTTGAACCAGCCGTTCAGCATCGGCCCGACCGACAGGGCGATGGCGGGGATGTTGACCGTCGCCGCCGCCATCAGCAGCGCGGGCGTCGTCTTGTCGCAGCCCGTGGTCAGCACCACCCCGTCCAGCGGATAGCCGTAGATCGCCTCGACCAGCCCCAGATAGGCCAGGTTGCGGTCCAGCCCCGCCGTCGGCCGCTTGCCGGTTTCCTGGATCGGGTGGACCGGAAACTCCAGCGCGATGCCGCCCATCTCCCGAATGCCCTCGCGCACGCGCTCGGCCAGCACCATATGATGGCGGTTGCAGGGCGACAGGTCGCTGCCGGTCTGGGCGATGCCGATGATCGGCTTGCCGCTGCGCAGTTCGTCCAGGCTCAGGCCGAAATTCAGATAACGCTCCAGATAGAGCGCGGTCATGTCTATATTGTCTGGGTTGTCGAACCAGGCGCGGCTGCGCAGCTTGTTGGCGGGCTTGGACGAATCGCTCATTGAGAAGGCACCCTGTCGAAGAAAATGGTCAATGGATTCTCGGGCACGTTGACGCGCTTGCCTCTCCGATATACTCATACAAATAGAAATTCAAGGATGGTTCGGGCCAGGTGACGAATTTGCTGAGCCGCTACGAGGTCGTCGGGGACTGGGGCACCAGCCGCCTTCGGCTGTTCCGTATCGAGCAGGGCCGCGTCACCGCCCGCCATGACGGCCCCGGCATCGCTGCGGCGGCCGGGCAGGCGGAAGCGGCATTCGCCGCCACCATCGCCCCCTGGCTGGAGGAAGCCGCGCCGACGGAAATACGCCTTTGCGGCATGGCCGGCGCCCGCGACGGCTGGGTGGAGGCGCCCTATGCGGATTGCCCCGCCGACGCCGCGACCTGGCGTGCGGCGGCGGCGCGGTTCGACTGGCGCGGCGTGCCCGTCGCGATCATGGCGGGCCTCGCCTGCACCGGGACGGCCGGCGCGCCCGACCTCATGCGCGGAGAGGAAACGCAGATATTCGGCGCCATCGCGCGCGATCCGGCGCTGGGGCAGGGCCGCCGGCTCATCGTCCTGCCCGGCACCCACAATAAATGGGCGGTGGTGCAGGATGGCCGCGTCACCTCCTTCCGCACCATGCCGACGGGGGAGCTTTTCGCCCTGCTGCGGGATCGTTCCACCCTGGGCGCGCCGGCCGACCGGCCCGATCCGGCGCAGGAGGCGCAGGGCTTCGCCGACGGCCTGCGCCGGGCGGAGGAGGAGGGGCGTCTGCTCTCCTCCCTGTTCGCCGCGCGCAGCATGCGGCTGCGCGACGGGCGTTCGGCGGACTGGTCGGAAGGCTATCTGTCCGGCCTGCTGATCGGGTCGGAGGTCGCGGAAATCCTCGCCACGTCCGGACTCGCCACGCCCGGACAGGCGGACGACATATGGCTGATCGGGGACGCCCGACTCTCGGTGCGCTACGCCCAGGCGCTGGGCAGGCGCGGCGTGCCGAGCGAGACGCTGGACGGCGACGCCTGCTCGCTCGCTGGTCTGTCCTGATGGGGGCCTGTCCTGATGGGGGCTGTCCCGATGGGGGGCTGTCCTGATGAGGACCGGGGAGGAGAGAGGCTGTTCCCGCCGCCCCATCCCCCCAATGCCCCATCTCACGGAGAGCCCTCATGACCCTGGACGACCTGCTGGCCGAAGGCGCGCCACCCATTTGCGCGATCCGGCGCGGCATCGGGCTGGAGGAAGCGCTTGCGGTCGGCGCCGCCCTGATAGGGGCGGGCATCCGCATTCTCGAACTTCCCTTCCACTCGGGCTTCACCCCACCTGCCGCGCTCCGTTCCGGTCCAGCATGTCGCGCACCTTGGCGGCCAGTTCGGCATAGGTGAACGGCTTGGTCAGCAGTTCCACGCCCGGATCGAGCCGCCCGTGATGGATGATGGCGTTGCGCGCATAGCCGGTGGCGAACAGCACCCTCAGCCCCGGCCGCTCCGCGCGCGCCTGTTGCGCGATGTCGGCCCCGGTCATGCCGCCGGGCAGGATGACGTCGGTGAACAGCAGGTCGATGGACTGCGAAGCGCTGTCCAGCGCCTGCAAGGCCGCCGCGCCGTCATTCGCCTCGATCACCCGATAGCCCAGTTCCTTCAGCACATCGACGGTATAGGCGCGCACCTTCTCGTCATCCTCGCACACCAGCACCGTCTCGTCGCCGCCGCATATCGGCGCGGCGCGGTCCACCGACCCGGTGTCGTTGTCCGGCAGCGGACCGTAGAAGCGGGGAAGGTAGATCTTGACCGTCGTGCCATGGCCGCTTTCGGAATAGACGCGGATATGGCCGCCGGACTGCTTGATGAAGCCATAGACCATCGACAGGCCAAGGCCGGTGCCCCGCCCGACCTCCTTGGTG
Organism: Sphingobium sp. PNB; assembly: GCF_019873065.1. Classification (NCBI taxonomy): domain Bacteria; kingdom Pseudomonadati; phylum Pseudomonadota; class Alphaproteobacteria; order Sphingomonadales; family Sphingobiaceae; genus Sphingobium; species Sphingobium sp. PNB. The sequence continues at coordinate 34,446 of NZ_JAINEZ010000032.1, read as the reverse complement.
GTGAAGAAGGGTTCGATGGCGTGGCTCAGCACCTCCTCGTCCATGCCCTCGCCCGTATCGGACACGCTGATCAGCACATATTGGCCGGGCTTTACCTCCGCCTCCTGCGCGGCATAATCCTCGTCGATATGGGTATTGGCCACCTCTATGGTCAGCTTGCCGCCGTCCGGCATGGCGTCGCGCGCATTCACCGCCAGGTTCAGCAGCGCATTCTCCATCTGGTTGACGTCGATCTCGATCGGCCAGATGCGCGCGCTCTGGATCGTCTCCACCTCTATCGTCTCGCCCAATGTGCGGTTGAGCAGGTCGGACATGCCGCTGACCAGCCGGTTGGGGTCGATCCGCTCGGGCGCCAGCGGCTGGCGGCGGGAAAAGGCGAGCAGCCGCTGCGTCAGCAGCGCGGCGCGCTCCGCGCCCGCCATGGCATTGTCGGCGGCCCGCCGCAGCCGCGCCTGATCCTCGTGAAGGCCGCGTTGCAGCAGTTCCAGATTGCCGGTGACGATCTGCAGCAGATTGTTGAAGTCATGCGCGACGCCGCCGGTCAACTGGCCCAGCGTCTCCATCTTCTGCGCCTGCCGCAGCGCCTCTTCCGCCTCCGCCAGCGCCCGGGCATGGGCGCGCTGCTCGGTCACGTCGCGGGCGACGCAATAGATAAGGTCGTTTTCCGGCACCGCCGTCCAGCTGAAATTGCGGTAGCTGCCGTCCTTCGCCCGGAACCGGTTTTCGAATCGCACCGTCGGCATGCCCCGCGCCAGCCCGGCGATCTCCCCCTTCGTCTTCTCCAGATCGTCGGGATGCTCCATCCATTCGGACGTGCGCCCGATCAGGTCCGCCTCGCTCCATCCCAATATTTCGGTCCAGGCGGGGCTGGCGGCCAGCCAGGTGCCGTCCCGGTCGGCGACCAGGAACGGGTCGCGCGCCAATGCCCAGAGGCGGGCGCGATCGGCGCGCATCTCCTTTTCCGCGACCACCCTCTTGGTGGTCTCGCTGACGATGCACAGCGCGCCGCCGACGGAGCCGTCCGTCTCGAAAACCGGGGAATAGTTGATGTCGAAGAACACCTGTTCGCCCTGTCCGCCGTCCCGCTCGATATAGAAGGGGCGGTCCTTGGCATGCACGGACTGCCCCTGGTCGACGACGGAACGCAGCAGCGGCTCCAGATCGTCCCACAGTTCCGTCCACCCCTCCCGCGCCGGGCGGCCCAGCACGCGGGGATGCTTGTCCCCGATGGTGGGCGCATAGGCTTCGTTGTAGAGCGCGCAGAGATCGGGGCCCCAGAACAGCACGATCTCCGCCTGCGACGACAGCATCAGCCGGACGGTCGACACCAGCGCCGGGGACCAGCCGTGCACCGGCCCCAGCGGCGATCCGGCGTCGATGCGCGCGGTCAGGGCGCCCAGCGGCCCCTGCGCGGCGATCATCTCCGCTATGCCCGGCGCGCCGCTCATCGATTATCCTCGGTCAGCCTGTTCATAGGGCGAGATACGCCTGTCCGGCGCTTTGTATCCGTTCAGGCAGAAGGCGTTACGACCTTTTGTCCACCGGTCAGGGTTATCCTTGCAACAGGCGAAACAAGCGCGCATGGATCGGCGCCATGACCGCGACGACCCTGAGCCGCCCCGCCACCGCCGTCCCACGCCCCGCGCCGATCGCGCGCTGGCTGCTGACGGTCGCCGCCCTCGTCTTCTGCATGGTGGTGGTCGGCGGCATCACCCGCCTGACCGAATCCGGCCTGTCGATCACGCAATGGAAACCGATCAGCGGCGCCATCCCGCCGCTGACCCACGACCAGTGGATGGATGCGTTTCGCGCCTATCAGCAGATTCCCGAATATCGGCAGTTGCGGCAGGGCATGACGCTGGGCGATTTCCAGTTCATCTTCTTCTGGGAATGGGTGCACCGGCTGCTGGGGCGGCTGATCGGCGTCGCCTTCGCGCTGCCGCTGCTCTGGTTCGCGTGGAAACGGGCGATCCCGCAGGGCTATGGCTTCCGTCTCGTCGCGCTGCTGGCGCTTGGCGGGCTGCAGGGCGCGATCGGCTGGTGGATGGTGGAATCGGGCCTGTCGGTGCGCACCGACGTCAGCCATTACCGGCTGGCGGTGCATCTGCTGACGGCGCTGTTCATCATGGGCGGGCTGATCTGGACCGCGCTCGACCTGCTGACCCGCGCGAAGACCCCCTTCGCCAGGCCCGCCATGCTCCATCCCTTCGCGGTGGTCGCGCTGCTGGCGCTGCTGGTGCAACTCATGTTCGGCGCCTTCACCGCCGGCCTGGACGCGGGCTATGTCTCCAGCACCTGGCCGCTGATGAACGACCATCTGGTGCCGGAGGGGATCGAATGGCTGGGTTCGCTCTGGGCCACCCTTTCCAGCGATCCCTATCTCGTCCATTTCATCCATCGCTGGTGGGCCTGGGTCGCCGCGATCCTGCTGGTCATGCTGGCGCGCATGGCGAAGCAGGCGGGGCAGCGCGGCCCCTCCATCGCGATCAACGCGGCGGTGGGCACGCAGGTCGCGCTCGGCATCGCCACGGTCGTCAGCGGCATCGCCCTGCCGCTGGCGGTGCTGCACCAGGCGGTCGGCGCGCTGGTGGTGGCGTCCGCGACCTGGGGCGCCCATGCGCTGGGGGAACGCCGGGGATGAGCGCCGTCGCGCTCGTCTACACGCTGTTCGGCTCGCGGGAGGCCGCGACCCGCATCGCCCGCCAGCTGGTGGAGGAAAGGCTGGCCGCCTGCGCGAACCTGCTGGGGGAGGCGACCTCCATCTACGAATGGAACGGCGCGGTCGATACCGCGGCGGAGGTGCCCGTCCTCTTCAAGACCGCGCCCGCCCGCCGCGACGCGCTGATGGCGCGCATCGCGGAACTGCACGATTATCGGGTTCCGGCGATCCTCGCTCTGCCCGTCGACGCCGCCCACGCCGCCTTCGCCCGGTGGGTGGACGATCGGACGGGCTGATCGGAAGGTATTATTTTACCTGTCAGCAAAGCCGCCGAATCTCTTGACTTGCGCCCTTCCACCCGTCATTAGCGCGCATCTTCCGAAAGCTGGAAACAGCCTTCAATTCACTGTTTCATTCTTGGAGTATTGGCACCATGAAGGCGCTGATGAAGACCACCAAGCCGGCGACCCCGGCCACGGTCGAAAAGAAGTGGGTCCTGATCGACGCGGAAGGCCTCGTCGTCGGCCGCCTCGCCTCGACCGTCGCGAACATCCTGCGCGGCAAGCACAAGCCGAGCTTCACCCCCCATGTCGATTGCGGTGACAATGTCATCATCATCAACGCGGAAAAGGTGAAGTTCACCGGCCGCAAGCTGACCGACAAGGTCTATTACAAGCACACCGGCTATGCCGGCGGCATCAAGGAAACCACCCCCCAGAAGGTTCTGGAAGGCCGTTTCCCCGAACGCGTCCTGGAAAAGGCCGTCGAGCGCATGATCCCCCGCGGTCCGCTGGGCCGTCAGCAGATGCGCAACCTGCGCATCTTCGCCGGCGCCGAACATCCGCACGCCGCGCAGAACCCCGAAGTGCTCGACTTCGCGTCGCGCAACCGCAAGAACAAGGTGGGTGCATAATGTCCGATAACCGCCAGTCCCTGTCCGACCTCGCGTCGCTGACCGCCAACGCTCCGGCCGCTGCCGAAACCGTCGCCGCCGACGCGCCGATCGCTCCGGTCCAGCCCTCGGCTCCGCTGCGCGCCCAGGAAATCGACAGCCTCGGCCGCGCCTATGCGACCGGCCGCCGCAAGGATGCCGTCGCCCGCGTCTGGGTGAAGCCCGGCACCGGCAAGATCACGGTCAACGGCCGCGATCAGGAAATCTACTTCGCCCGCCCGACCCTGCGTCTGGTGATCAACCAGCCCTTCGGCGTCACCGAGCGCGAAGGTCAGTATGACGTGATCGCCACCGTCAAGGGCGGCGGCCTGTCCGGCCAGGCCGGCGCAGTCAAGCACGGCATCGCCCAGGCGCTCGCCAAGTACGAGCCGGCGCTGCGCAGCGCGGTCAAGGCCGAAGGCTTCCTGACCCGCGACAGCCGCGCCGTCGAGCGCAAGAAGTACGGCAAGGCCAAGGCCCGCCGCAGCTTCCAGTTCTCGAAGCGCTGATCGGTTCGACCGTTACGAATGCAAGGGAAGGGGTCGGGTTTCCGGCCCCTTTTCCTTTTGGGGCAGATGAACCCCCGACAGGCAGGGCGCGCGAATCAGGTGGGGCTGGAAATCCGGATCAGCCGAAAGCAAAAGCGCTAACCGCGGCCGCCGACATCCGCCAGACGCGCGGTGGCGATCTGCTGGATCTGGAGGATATCCTTGCGCGCCTCCAGGAAGCGGCGGGGATTGATGGCATTGCCGTTCACCCGCACCTCGAAATGAAGATGCGGCCCCGTGGAGCGGCCCGTCGATCCCATCCGCGCAATGGCGTCGCCGCGCGCCACCTGCTGGCCGACCCGCGCGCTGAAGCCTGAAAGATGGGCATATCGGGTCAGGATGCCATTGCCATGGGTGACCTCGACCACATTGCCATAGCCGCTGCGCTGGCCCACGAAGCTGACCTTGCCCGATGCGGCCGCCAGGATCGGCTGGCCCATGCTGCCGGGGAAATCCAGACCCGCGTGAAAGGCCGCATGGCCGTTGAACGGATCGCTCCGGTAGCCATAGCTGCTGCTCAGCATCGGCGTCGCCGTGGGCTTGCCTGAGGGGATGGCGAGCAGGCTCCCTTCCAGAAATTCCATGCGGGACAGCGCCTGGGCGAGCTTTTCGAACTCGTCCGGCAGGACGTCCTGCCCTTCCCATGGCACGAAGGGGCCGCCCTGCGCGCGGGCCGCCGTGCGGGCGAGGCTGTCGGGATTGAGGCCGAAGCTGCGGATCGCGGCGGCTGCCTTGTCGGCACGATGCCGGACGGCGTCGGTCAGCAGGGCGGCAAAACGGCGCTGCCGCGCGTCGATCCGGAACAACGGCGCCGCTTCGGGCGCGACGCTGATCTTGGTGTCGAGCTTGGACGTGCCGTTCCTGGTTCCGCTGTCGGCCTTGCCGACCACATCGCCCGCCGGGGCCGCGCCCTCCTGACCGAAATGCGTGCGGTAGAGGTCGTCCATGAAATCCTGGCGTTCCTGCAACTCCTGCGCGAGCTGGTCGACCGACTTGCGGTAGCGCTCGACCTGGCTGGCGCTGTGGGCAACGGCCTTGTCACGGGCGGCGAGGGCGGCGCGCTCCTGCTCGATCTCCGCGTTGTTGGCGGCCATGGACAGGGATAGCCCAAGCCCACCGATCAAGGCGGAAGAGAGCAGGCCGACCGTGGCGAGCTGCGCCCTGCGCGAAATACGGATGAACTTCACCTGGCCGCCGGAGCGCAGGAAAATCTCCCGTTCCGGGCACAGCTTCGAACACCGGGCGGTCATGCCGGCCCAGAGGGCGGCTGCCCCCATCTTGCTCCATTGCGACAATTGCGACCCCGCATGCTTCTTTAGTGAACGGGGCGCTAACAAAAGGAATCGAGTCGCGCGAATCCGGGGGAGCGGAGTCGTGACGAGTCGAAAGATGAACGGGGTGAAACGTGGAACCGGGCAAAGGGTTCCGGTCCCCCGCGAAATTTTTGCCGGCGCTCTCCGCCCTTCGCAAACCGGCCTCGCCGGACTCTGCGGCGCCGGATAGAAAGGCGTCATCTCCTGCCGTCCCGCCACGTCGGATCGGGACGGAGCAGACCGTCGGGCCTGTTCTTGACCGGCGGCCGCCACATGGCTATAGGCGCGCCTGCCCAAAGGCCGGAATGGACGGATTCGTTCGCGCCGAACCCCGGTTCTCAGGGCATCAGAGCTGAACATTGCCGGTGCTCTTGCGGCTCCGGGCGGGTTTCCGCCGGAGCCTTTGCTGTTTGGAGGCGATTCGTTTTCCAGGCCGCAAGGAACGCGGGAATGCATGCGGTAAAGTAACTGAAAAAGGTGAAGGGCTTCATGCCAACGATCAACCAGCTGGTCCGCAAGGGCCGCGAACTGCAGAAGACCAAGTCGAAGGTCCCTGCAATGGAAGCGAACCCGCAGAAGCGCGGCGTTTGCACCCGTGTCTACACGACGACCCCGAAGAAGCCGAACTCGGCTCTCCGCAAGGTGGCGAAGGTGCGCCTGGTCAACCAGCGCGAAGTCATCACCTACATTCCGGGTGAAGGCCACAACCTTCAGGAGCACAGCGTCGTGCTGATCCGCGGCGGCCGCGTGCGCGACCTTCCCGGTGTGCGCTATCACGTGCTGCGCGGCGTTCTGGATACCCAGGGCGTCAAGGACCGCAAGCAGAGCCGTTCGAAGTACGGCGCCAAGCGTCCGAAGTAAGGGGAGACCAGTAATATGTCACGTCGTCGTCGCCCCGAAAAGCGCGTCATCCTGCCCGATCCCAAATTCGGTGATGTCGTGCTGTCGAAGTTCATGAACAGCATCATGCAGGACGGCAAGAAGGCCGTCGCCGAGTCCATCGTGTACTGCGCTCTCGACACTGTCGAGGCGAAGTCCAAGAAGGACCCGATCGCCATGTTCCATGACGCGCTGAACAATGTGAAGCCCGGCATCGAGGTCCGCAGCCGCCGCGTCGGCGGTGCGACCTACCAGGTCCCCGTCGAAGTGCGCCCGGAGCGCGCCCAGGCGCTGGCGATCCGCTGGCTGATCACCGCGTCGCGCAACCGCAGCGAAACCACCATGGCCGCCCGCCTGTCGGGTGAACTGCTGGACGCCGCCAACAACCGCGGCAATGCCGTCAAGAAGCGCGAAGACACGCACCGCATGGCGGAAGCGAACCGCGCCTTCTCGCACTATCGCTGGTAATCCGGCGCTGGAAAAAGGCGAAGCGGGCGCCCATATCGTCCGCTTCCTCTCATGGTTTCGAAAAATCGGTCCGTTCGCCACGGGTGGCTACCCATGGCGGACGGATTGGTTTAGGGGCCACGCGCAGATTTAACGAATCCCCAACCGCCGGCGCGCCGGCAACGGAGAAGCATCATGGCCCGCAGCCATCCGCTCGAACGCTATCGCAATTTCGGTATCATGGCGCATATCGACGCCGGCAAGACCACCACGACCGAGCGTATCCTTTACTATACCGGCAAGTCCTACAAGATCGGCGAAGTCCATGACGGCGCCGCCACCATGGACTGGATGGAGCAGGAGCAGGAGCGTGGGATCACCATCACGTCGGCTGCGACGACCTGCTTCTGGAACGATCATCGCCTGAACATCATCGACACTCCCGGCCACGTCGACTTCACCATCGAAGTCGAGCGTTCGCTGCGCGTGCTCGACGGCGCGGTCGCCGCGTTCGACGGCGTCGCCGGCGTTGAGCCGCAGTCGGAAACCGTGTGGCGCCAGGCGGACAAGTACAAGGTTCCGCGGATGTGCTTCATCAACAAGCTCGACCGCACCGGCGCCAACTTCTATTATTGCGTGCAGACGATCATCGACCGTCTGGGCGCGACCCCGGCCGTCCTCTATCTGCCCATCGGCGCGGAATCGGAGTTCAAGGGCCTGGTCGATCTGGTCGAGAACCGCGCCATCATCTGGAAGGATGAGAATCTGGGCGCCGAATTCTCCTATGAGGAGATTCCGGCCGACCTTGCGGACAAGGCCGCCGAATATCGCGAGAAGCTGATCGAGCTCGCCGTCGAACAGGACGACGATGCGATGGAAGCCTATCTGGAAGGCAATCTGCCCGACGTCGCCACGCTCAAGAAGCTGATCCGCAAGGGCACGCTGGGCCATGCCTTCGTGCCGGTGCTGTGCGGTTCGGCGTTCAAGAACAAGGGCGTCCAGCCGCTGCTCGACGCGGTGGTCGACTATCTGCCCTCGCCGCTCGACATTCCCGACGTTCAGGGCATCAACCCCGACACCGACGAGCCCGACAGCCGCAAGACGGCCGACGACGCGCCCTTTTCGGGTCTGGCGTTCAAGATCATGAACGACCCGTTCGTGGGTTCGCTCACCTTCCTGCGCGTCTATTCGGGCACGCTGACCAAGGGCAGCTATCTGAACTCGGTCAAGGACAAGAAGGAAAAGATCGGCCGCATGCTCCTCATGCACGCCAACTCGCGTGAGGACATCGACACCGCCTATGCCGGCGACATCGTCGCCCTGGCGGGCCTCAAGGAAACCACCACCGGCGATACGCTGTGCGCCGAGCGCCAGCCGATCATCCTGGAGCGGATGGAATTCCCCGAGCCGGTGATCGAGCTGTCGGTCGAACCCAAGACCAAGGCCGACCAGGAAAAGATGGGCATCGCGCTCAACCGCCTGGCCGCCGAGGACCCGTCCTTCCGCGTCTCGACCGACCACGAATCGGGCCAGACCATCATCAAGGGCATGGGCGAACTGCACCTCGAAATCCTCGTCGACCGCATGAAGCGCGAGTTCAAGGTCGAGGCCAATGTCGGCGCGCCGCAGGTCGCCTATCGCGAATATCTCGCGAAGAAGGTCGACATCGACTACACCCACAAGAAGCAGTCGGGCGGCTCGGGCCAGTTCGGCCGCGTCAAGGTCACCGTCATCCCCGGCGAGCGCGGTTCGGGCTACCAGTTCTTCGACGAGATCAAGGGCGGCAACATCCCGCGCGAATATATCCCGTCGGTGGAAAAGGGCTTCCGTGAGACGGCAGAGACCGGTCATCTCATCGGCTTCCCGATCATCGACTTCGAAGTCCACCTGACGGACGGCGCCTATCACGACGTCGACTCGTCGGCCCTGGCCTTCGAAATCTGCGCCCGCGGCGCCATGCGCGAGGCGGCCGCCAAGTCGGGCATCAAGCTGCTTGAACCGATCATGAAGGTCGAGGTCGTGACCCCGGAGGAATATCTGGGCGACGTCATCGGCGACATGAACAGCCGCCGCGGCCAGATCCAGGGCACCGACAGCCGCGGCAACGCGCAGGTGGTCGAGGCGATGGTCCCGCTGGCCAACATGTTCGGCTATGTGAACCAGCTTCGCTCGTTCACCCAGGGGCGCGCGAACTACTCGATGATCTTCTCGCACTATGACGAAGTGCCGCAGAATGTGGCGGACGAGGTCAAGGCGAAGATGGCCTGATGAATTTCCCGGGCCGGGCCGCGCAAGCGGCTCGGTTTTGGGCTGGCATTCTCTAAATTTGCTGCTATGGACGCGCCTTCGCGAGGCGCGGCCGAGCGGTCAGACCAAAGCTGATTTGATTAGAAGGTAGGATAAAATGGCTAAGGCTAAGTTTGAGCGGAACAAGCCGCACTGCAACATCGGCACCATCGGTCACGTCGACCATGGCAAGACCTCGCTGACCGCGGCGATCACCAAGGTGCTCGCCGAAACCGGCGGCGCGACCTTCGTCGACTATGCCAATATCGACAAGGCGCCCGAAGAGCGCGAGCGCGGCATCACCATCTCGACCGCCCACGTCGAATATGAGACCGAAGCCCGTCACTACGCGCACGTCGACTGCCCGGGTCACGCCGACTACGTCAAGAACATGATCACCGGCGCGGCCCAGATGGACGGCGCGATCCTCGTCGTTTCGGCCACCGACGGCCCGATGCCGCAGACCCGCGAGCACATCCTTCTCGCCCGCCAGGTCGGCGTGCCGCAGCTCGTCGTGTTCATGAACAAGGTCGACCTCGTCGACGATCCGGAAATCCTGGAACTGGTCGAGCTGGAAATCCGCGAACTGCTGTCGTCCTACGACTTCGACGGCGACAACATCCCCGTCATCCCCGGTTCGGCCGTCAAGGCTCTTGACGGTTCGAACGACGAAATCGGCAAGAACGCCGTTCTGAAGCTGATGGCCGCCGTCGACTCGTTCATCCCGCAGCCGGAGCGTCCGGTCGATCGTCCGTTCCTGATGCCGATCGAAGACGTGTTCTCCATCTCGGGTCGCGGCACCGTCGTGACCGGCCGCGTCGAGACCGGCATCGTCAAGGTTGGCGAGGAAGTCGAGATCGTCGGTCTGAAGGATACCCGCAAGACCACCGTGACCGGCGTCGAAATGTTCCGCAAGCTGCTCGATCAGGGTGAGGCCGGCGACAACATCGGCGCGCTGATCCGTGGCGTGGGCCGTGAAGAAGTTGAGCGCGGTCAGGTTCTGGCCAAGCCCGGCACCATCACCCCGCACACTGAGTTCGACGCGGAAGTCTACGTCCTGTCGAAGGAAGAAGGCGGCCGTCACACTCCGTTCTTCGCCAACTATCGTCCGCAGTTCTACTTCCGCACCACCGACGTGACCGGCGAAGTGATCCTGCCCGAGGGCACCGAGATGGTCATGCCCGGCGATAACGTGAAGCTCGGCGTGAAGCTGATCGCCCCGATCGCGATGGACGCGGGTCTCCGCTTCGCCATCCGCGAAGGCGGCCGCACCGTCGGCGCAGGGGTTGTCGGCACGATCTCGAAGTAATATAGGACCGCAGCGGCGCGAATCGCCTGATTCGCGCCGCTGAGTTTTTTACCGCCCCGGATCGCCTTTCTCCGGCTCCAATCGAGCTAGAAGGGCAAGGAACGGGGCGGATATTTTTTGGTTGGCGCATTTTCATAAATCATCGGCTGCTCCGGCTGATTTCTGAAAATGCTCCGGGTTTTGGCTCTTTCGCATCGGTACAGGAACAATGGACAGCAACATCCGCATTCGCCTCAAGGCGTTCGATCATCGCGTGCTCGATCAGGCGACCGGCGACATCGCCGACACCGCCCGCCGCACCGGCGCCCTTATCCGCGGTCCGATTCCCCTTCCGACGCGCATCGAAAAGTTCACGGTCAACCGTGGCCCGCACATCGACAAGAAGTCGCGCGAGCAGTTCGAGGTCCGCACCTACAAGCGCATGCTTGACATTGTGCAGCCGACGCCGCAGACGGTCGACGCGCTGATGAAGCTGGATCTGGCTGCCGGCGTGAACGTCGAAATCAAGCTGGCCTGAAGCCGGCAAGTCCCTGCCAACCCGCAAGGTGGGCAGGGTATCGGGCATTCCGCTGGCCGGAAGCTCAAAAGACACAGGGATACCGCACGGCCTCTCCGGTGAACCGGAAAGGGCTCGTGGTCCTGGTCCCCCGTCGCTGGTCCCGAATAGGGGTCGGCATCCAACCCGGACGGGGTGATCTATATTGGGGTTGGGCCGCGAGGGAGAAATCCTGAGCGGTTTTTTCGTTGGATACGCCCGCTGCTAAGGCGGGCCTCTATGGGAGTAATCGGTGATGCGCACAGGCGTGATCGCTAAGAAAGTCGGGATGACCCGTCTGTTCCAGGAGGACGGACGTCATATTCCGGTTACGGTTCTGGCCCTTGAGGGCAATCAGGTCGTGGCCCGCAAGGAAACCGATCGCGACGGCTATGTCGCGGTTCAGCTCGGTGCGGGCGTCGCGAAGGTCAAGAATGTCGCCAAGCCGCAGCGCGGCCACTTCGCCAAGGCGGAAGTGGAGCCGAAAGCGCGCCTGGTCGAATTCCGCGTTGCCGAGGATGCGCTCCTCGATGTCGGCGCCGAGATCGCGGCCGACCACTTCATCGCCGGCCAGCTGGTCGACGTTGCCGGCCACACCCAGGGTAAGGGTTTCGCCGGCGCCATGAAGCGCTGGGGCTTCGGCGGTATGCGCGCCACCCACGGCGTCTCGATCAGCCACCGTGCCCATGGTTCGACCGGTAACCGTCAGGACCCGGGCCGCGTCTTCAAGAACAAGAAGATGGCCGGTCACATGGGTGACCGCGAGCGGACCCAGCAGAATCTCGAGATCGTCCGCACGGACGTCGAGCGCGGCCTGCTGTTCGTCAAGGGCAGCGTCCCCGGCGCCAAGGGCACCTGGCTGACCGTCTGCGACGCCGTCAAGGTCAAGCGTCCAGCCGACGCTCCCTATCCGGCGAGCCTGAAGCAGGCTGCCAACAGCAACAACGCTCCGGCCGAAACGCCCGCTGAAGAAGCGGCCGCTCCCGAAGCGACCGAAGGCCAGGAGGGCTAATCATGAAGGTCAAGGTACAGACCCTCGATGCCGCAGCCGCCGGTGAAGTGGAACTGAACGATGCCGTGTTCGGCGTCGAACCCCGCACCGACATTCTGCACCGCGTCGTCACCTGGCAGCTCGAAAAGCGTCGCGCTCCGGCGCGCGCCACCCGCGAGCGTTCGGATGTTGCCCGCACCGGCAAGAAGTTCGGCCGCCAGAAGGGCGGCGGCACGGCCCGTCACGGCGACCGCAAGGCGCCCGTGTTCATCGGCGGTGGTAAGGCGCACGGCGCCCGCGCCCGCACCTTCGGCCACGACCTCAACAAGAAGGTTCGTGCGCTCGGCCTGAAAATGGCCCTGTCGTCGAAGGCCAAGGACGGATCGCTGATCGTTCTCGACAATCTCGACGTGGCGGAAGGCAAGACCAAGGCTCTGGTCGCGCACCTCGCCAAGCTGAACCTCAACAAGGCTCTGTTCATCGACGGCGACGCGGTGAACGTCAGCTTCGCGAAGGCTTCGGCGAACATCGTCGGCGTGGACCTGCTGCCCGCCGTCGGCGCCAATGTCTACGACATCCTTAAGGCGGATTCGCTGGTGCTGACGCGCGCCGCGGTCGAAAAGCTGGAGGCCCGTTTCAATGGCTAAGAAAGAAGCCGCGACCGTCGACAACCGTCATTATGACGTCGTTGTCGCGCCGGTCATCACCGAGAAGTCGACCCTTCTCTCCGAGAACAACGCCGTGGTCTTCAAGGTCGCCAACGATGCGTCGAAGCCGGAGATCAAGGCCGCCGTCGAAGCCATTTGGGGCGTGACGGTCAAGAGCGTGAACACGCTGGTCGCCAAGGGCAAGACCAAGAAGTGGAAGGGCAAGCCCTATACGCGCTCGGACGTCAAGAAGGCGATCGTTCGCCTGGCCGATGGCCAGTCGATCGACATCACCGAAGGAGTGCGCTGACCATGGCGCTTAAGAGCTACAACCCGACCAGCCCCGCCCAGCGCGGCCTGATCCTCGTCGACCGCAGCGCGCTGCACAAGGGCAAGCCCGTCAAGGCGCTGACCGAAGGCAAGCGCAAGACCGGCGGCCGCAACAACAAGGGTCATGTGACCTCGCGCGGCATCGCCGGCGGTCACAAGCAGCGCTACCGCATCATCGACTTCAAGCGTCGCCTGTGGGACGTCGAGGGCACGGTCGAGCGTCTGGAATATGACCCCAACCGCACCGCCTTCATCGCGCTGGTCAACTATCCCGACGGCACCCAGGCCTATATCCTGGCGCCGCAGCGTCTGGCCCCCGGCGACAAGGTCGTCGCGGGCAAGAAGACCGACGTGAAGCCGGGCAATGCGATGGAACTCGGCCAGATGCCGGTCGGCACCATCATCCACAATATCGAGATGAAGCCCGGCAAGGGCGGTCAGCTCTGCCGTTCGGCGGGCACCTACGCCCAGCTCGTCGGCCGCGATCGTGGCATGGTGATGGTCCGCCTGTCCTCGGGCGAGCAGCGCTACATCCGTTCGGACTGCATGGGCACCGTCGGTGCCGTGTCGAACCCGGACAACGCCAACACCAATCTCGCCAAGGCCGGCCGCAACCGCTGGCTCGGCAAGCGTCCGCTGACGCGCGGTGTGGCGAAGAACCCGGTCGACCACCCGCATGGCGGCGGTGAAGGCCGGACCTCGGGCGGCCGTCATCCGGTCACGCCCTGGGGCAAGCCGACCAAGGGTGCACGCACCCGCCACAACAAGGCGACGGACAAGTTCATCATCCGTAGCCGCCACGCGAAGAAGAAGAGGTAAGCGAGATGGCTCGTTCCGTCTGGAAAGGTCCGTTCGTGGACCTCAGCCTTCTGAAGAAGGCGGAAGTGGCGCAGGACGCCGGTGGCCGTTCGGGTCCGATCAAGACCTGGTCGCGCCGTTCCACCATCCTGCCGCAGTTCGTCGGCCTGACGTTCAACGTCTATAACGGCCGCAAGCATGTGCCGGTCTCGGTGAACGAGGACATGGTGGGTCACAAGCTGGGCGAATTCGCCCCGACCCGCTACTTCCCCGGCCACGCCGCCGACAAGAAGGGCAAGCGCTAATGAGCAAGGAAAAGGCTCCCCGTCGCGTCGCCGACAATGAGGCGCTGGCCGTCGGCACGCAGATCCGTGGTTCGGCCCAGAAGCTGAACCTGGTCGCCACGCTCATCCGCGGCCGCAAGGTCGAGGACGCGCTGAACATCCTCGCCTTCTCGAAGAAGGCGATGGCGGTCGACGTGCGCAAGGTGCTGGCTTCGGCCATCGCCAATGCGGAAAACAATCATAATCTGGACGTCGACTCGCTGGTCGTCGCGGAAGCATCGGTGGGCAAGAGCTTCACCATGAAGCGCTTCCACGCTCGCGGCCGCGGCAAGTCGACCCGGATCCTGAAGCCCTTCAGCCGCGTGCGCATCGTCGTTCGCGAAGCAGCTGAAGAAGCGGAGGCGTAAGAGACATGGGTCACAAGAGCAATCCGATCGGTCTGCGTCTGCAGATCAACCGTACCTGGGACAGCCGCTGGTTCGCGGAAGGCGCCGACTATGGCCGCCTGCTGCTGGAGGATCTGAAGATCCGCCAGTACATCATGAAGAACCTGCCGCAGGCCGCGATCTCCAAGGTCGTGATAGAGCGTCCCGCCAAGCTGTGCCGCGTGTCGATCTACGCTGCCCGCCCCGGTGTCATCATCGGCAAGAAGGGCGCGGACATTGAGAAGCTGCGCAAGAAGCTGGGCAGCCTGACCTCTTCGGACGTCAGCCTGAACATCGTCGAGATTCGCAAGCCGGAAATCGACTCCAAGCTCGTCGCGCAGGGCATTGCCGACCAGCTGGAGCGCCGCGTGGCGTTCCGCCGTGCGATGAAGCGGGCGGTGCAGAGCGCCCTGCGTCTGGGCGCCGAAGGCATCAAGATCACCTGCGGCGGCCGTCTGGGCGGCGCGGAGATCGCCCGCGTGGAATGGTATCGCGAAGGCCGCGTTCCGCTGCACACGCTGCGCGCGAATGTCGACTATGCCGAAGCCGAAGCGCACACCGCTTATGGCGTTTGCGGCATCAAGGTCTGGATCTTCAAGGGCGAAATCCTTGGTCACGATCCGATGGCTACCGACCGGCTGATGCTGGAGGCTCAGACCTCCGGCGTGCGCCCGGCGCGCTGAAGATAAGAAGGTAATAGCGTCATGCTGCAACCGAAGAAAATGAAGTTCCGCAAGACCTTCAAGGGCCGGATCAAGGGCGACGCCAAGGGCGGTTCGGCCCTGAACTTCGGCGCTTACGGTCTGAAGGCTCTGGAACCCGAGCGCGTCACCGCCCGCCAGATCGAGGCGGCCCGCCGCGCGATCCAGCGTCACCTTCGCCGTCAGGGCCGTCTGTGGATCCGCGTGTTCCCCGACGTGCCGGTGTCGAAGAAGCCCGCCGAAGTCCGTCAGGGCAAGGGCAAGGGTTCGGTTGAATATTGGGCGGCCCGCGTCAAGCCCGGCCGCATCCTGTTCGAACTGGACGGCGTTCCCGGCCCGCTCGCAGCAGAGGCCTTCTCGCGCGCCGCGATGAAGCTGCCCATCAAGACCAAGGTCGTTGCCCGCCTCGGCGACACCTCGCACCTGGAGGGCTAAGCCGTGGCGAACGTTGCCGACCTCAAGACCAAGACGGACGACGAACTGTCGACCGAACTCAACAACCTGAAGCGCGAGCAGTTCAACCTGCGCTTCCAGGCGGCCACCAACCAGCTGGAAAAGCCCAGCCGCGTGCGTGAAGTCCGCCGGTCGATCGCGCAGATCAAGACCCTTCAGTCCGAGCGTTCGCGCTCGGCTGCGAAGTAAGAAGGAAATCACACGATGCCCAAGCGCGTGCTGACGGGAACGGTGGTTTCCGACAAGACCGACAAGACGGTGGTGGTTCGCGTAGAGCGCAAGGTTAAGCATGCGCTCTACGGCAAGATCATCCGCCGTTCGAAGAAGTACCATGCCCATGACGAGGGCAATGTCTACAAGGAAGGCGAAACGGTCCGCATCGAGGAGACCGCTCCGATTTCCAAGCTCAAGACCTGGAAGGTCATCGAGCGCGTGGACACCCACAAGTCGCCGGAAACGGCGGCCTGAGGGAGGCTCGCTGAGCCTTTGAAGAAAAGTGTCGCGCGGGGCTGGCCTTTTCCGCCTGGAAAGGGTACAGGCCCGCGCTTCGCGTAGAGTCAGATGGCTCCTCAAAGGAGAGTCAGATGGTTCGCCAAGGGCTCTAGTGCAGTGAAATTCGGAACCGCCGGGAATTGTCCCGGTAGGCCAAATAAGAAGGAACCGGATCCATGATCCAGATGCAATCCAATCTTGACGTCGCTGACAACAGCGGCGCCAAGCGCGTCCAGTGCATCAAGGTGCTGGGCGGCTCGAAGCGTCGCTTCGCGAGCGTGGGCGACATCATCGTCGTCTCGATCAAGGAAGCTGCGCCTCGTGGCAAGGTGAAGAAGGGTGACGTGCACCGCGCCGTCATCGTGCGCACCGCCAAGGACGTGCGTCGCGCTGACGGCAGCGTGATTCGCTTCGACGGCAATGCCGCCGTGCTGATCAACAAGAACGAGGAGCCGATCGGCACGCGTATCTTTGGCCCGGTCGTTCGCGAGCTGCGCGCCAAGAAGCACATGAAGATCATCTCGCTCGCCCCCGAGGTGCTGTAATGAGCGCTGCCAAGATCAAGAAAGGCGACAAGGTCGTCATCCTGGCCGGCAAGGACAAGGGCCGCACCGGCGCCGTCCTGCAGGTGCTGCCGAAGGAGGACAAGGTTCTCGTCGAAGGCATCAACGTGCATGCGCGTCACCGCAAGCCCGACCAGGCGAACCCGCAGGGCGGCATCGAGCGCAAGCCCGCGCCGCTCCACATTTCGAACGTCGCTGTCGCTGACAAGGATGGCAAGCCGACCCGCGTCCGCTTCGAGGATCGCGACGGCAAGAAGGTCCGTGTCGCCGTCAAGTCCGGTGAGGTGCTGTAATGAGCGACAAGTACATCCCGCGCTCGAAGGCGCTCTATGACGCCGAAATCGCCAAGGCGATGACCGAAAAGTTCGGTTACAAGAACGTCATGGAAGTGCCGAAGATCGAGAAGATCACGCTCAACATGGGCGTTGGCGAAGCCACGCAGGACAAGAAGAAGGTCACTTCGGCCGCCGAGGAAATGGAACTGATCGCCGGCCAGAAGCCGGTCATCACCAAGGCGCGCAAGTCGATCGCGCAGTTCAAGCTGCGTGAAGGCATGCCGATCGGCGCCAAGGTCACGCTGCGCCGCGAGCGCATGTATGAGTTCCTTGATCGTCTGATCAACATCGCTCTGCCCCGCGTGCGCGACTTCCGCGGTCTCAACCCGAAGAGCTTCGACGGCCGCGGCAACTATGCCTTCGGCATCAAGGAGCAGATCATCTTCCCCGAGATCAACTATGACCGCATCGACAAGGTGCGCGGCATGGACATCATCGTGACCACCACGGCGAAGACGGACGAGGAAGCGCGCGAACTGCTGCGTCTCTTCGGCTTCCCCTTCCCGCTCGAAGAGAAGCAGGCGGCCTGAAAAGGTCCCGCTTCTCTTTCCAACCGTTAGGCTAAGAAAGAGAACTTAAGTCATGGCGAAACTGAGTTCGATCAACAAGAATGAGCGCCGCAAGAAGCTGGTGAAGAAATATGCCGGCCGCTATGCGAAGCTCAAGGCGATCGCAGCCGATACCGCGCTCGACGACACGGAGCGTCTGATCGCGCGTCTGAAGATGGCGGAAATCCCCCGCAACGGCAACCCGACCCGCGTGCGCAATCGCTGCGAGCTGACGGGCCGTCCCCGGGCCTATTACCGCAAATTCCGTCTCTGCCGCGTGCAGTTGCGTGATCTGGCCAACAAGGGCCTGATCCCCGGCGTCACCAAGTCGAGCTGGTAAGGATCATTTGAGATGGCATTGACCGATCCCCTGGGTGATATGCTCACCCGCATCCGCAACGGGCAGCAGGCGAAGAAGGACAGCGTTGTGTCCCCCGCTTCGAAGCTCCGCGCCCGCGTGCTCGACGTGCTGCAGCGCGAAGGCTATATCCGCGGCTATTCCGAGGAACTGCTCGGCAAGCATGCCGGCCTGCGCATCGAGCTGAAATATTTCGAAGGCCAGCCGGCGATCAAGCATGTCGCCCGCGTGTCCAAGCCGGGCCGCCGCGTCTATTCGGGTTCCAAGGAACTTCCCGTCGTGCGCAACGGCCTTGGCATCACCATTGTCTCGACGCCCAAGGGCGTTCTGTCCGACGCCGAAGCGCGCGAGCAGAATGTCGGCGGCGAAGTGCTGGCGGAGGTGTTCTGATGAGCCGTACTGGTAAGAAGCCGGTTGCCGTCCCCGCGGGCGTCACCGCCGCTATCGCCGACGGCCAGCTTTCGGTGAAGGGCCCCAAGGGCACCCTGTCGCTGCCGCTGGCCGACGAAGTCACCTACAGCATCGAGGAAGGCTCGATCGCGGTGAAGCCTGCCAATGACAGCAAGCGCGCCCGCGCTTTCTGGGGCATGCAGCGCACGCTGATCCAGAACCTGATCACCGGCGTGACCGAGGGCTTCTCGAAGAAGCTGCTGATCACCGGTGTCGGCTACCGCGCCAATGCCCAGGGCAAGACCCTGAAGCTGCAGCTCGGCTATTCGCATGACGTCGACTTCGCGGTGCCCGAAGGCATCGAGATCAAGACCCCGGACAACACCACGGTCGAGATCAGCGGCATCGACAAGCAGCAGGTGGGTCAGGTTGCCGCCGAGATCCGCCGCTGGCGCAAGCCCGAACCCTATAAGGGCAAGGGCATCAAGTACGCCGGCGAGTTCATCTTCCGCAAGGAAGGGAAGAAGAAGTAAGATGGCAAAGCTTTCCCTCTTCGCGCGGCGTCGCCGCCGCGTCCGCACCGCGCTCAAGGCTGTTTCGGGCACCCGTCCGCGCCTCAGCGTCCACCGTTCGGGCCGTCACATCTACGCCCAGATCATCGACGATGCGCAGGGCAAGACCCTGGCCGCCGCGTCGACCCTGGACAAGGATGTCCGCGGCAATACCGGCGCCACCGCCGATGCCGCTGCGGATGTCGGCAAGCGCGTTGCCGCTGCGGCGACCGCCGCCGGCGTCACCCGGGTCGTCTTCGACCGTGGTGGCTTCCTGTTCCATGGCCGCGTCAAAGCGCTGGCCGATGCGGCCCGTGAAGCCGGGCTGGAGTTCTGATCATGGCTGACGAAAACGATATCCAGGCCCAGCCGGGCGCACCCGCGGCCGTTGAAGGCGGCGAGCAGACCGAAGGCCGGGGTCCCGGTCGGGGCCGTGGCCGTGGCGGCGACCGCAACCGTGGCGAGCGTGGCGGCCGTGGCCGTCGCGACGACCGTCGCGGCAATCGTGACGAGGAACAGGGTGAGGAGCTGATCGAGAAGCTGGTTCACATCAACCGCGTCTCGAAGACGGTGAAGGGCGGCAAGCGCTTCGGTTTCGCCGCTCTGGTCGTCGTTGGTGACGGCAAGGGCCGTGCGGGCTTCGGCCATGGCAAGGCGCGCGAAGTGCCCGAAGCCATCAGCAAGGCGACCGCTTCGGCGAAGAAGGCGATGGTCCGCGTTCCGCTGAAGGAAGGCCGCACCCTGCACCATGACGGCAAGGGCCATTTCGGCGCCGGCAAGGTGACCGTGCGTTCGGCGCCTGCCGGTACGGGCATCATCGCGGGCGGTCCGATGCGCGCCGTGTTCGAAAGCCTCGGCGTCGCTGACGTCGTGACCAAGTCGAACGGCACGTCGAACCCCTACAACATGATCCGGGCGACCTTCGAGGCGCTGGGTGAACAGGTCAGCCCCAAGGCGGTGGCGCAGCGTCGCGGCAAGAAGGTTGCCGACCTGCTCCGTCGCGGCGGCGCCTCGGCCGAAGTCGCCCAGGCGGATGCCGAAGCGATTGCGGAGTAAGACATCATGGCGAAGATCAAGATCAAGCAGATCGGATCACCGATCCGCCGTCCCGAAGCCCAGAAGAAGATTCTGATCGGCCTCGGCCTTGGCAAGATGCACCGCGTGGTGGAGCTGGAAGACACCGCGGAAGTCCGCGGCGCCATCGCGAAGCTGCCCCATATGGTGGCGGTGGTCGACTAAACCGTCATCCCGGCGTAAGCCGGGATCGCAAACCGCTGGGCGCTTCTTCCAACGGATGTGCCCAGCCTCACGAGGCCCCGGCATTCGCCGGGGCTCCGGCCCGGTCCTGGTGGATCGGGCCTTCGCGCGAACATAGCGAAAGCGAGTGCAGATTATGACCAAGCTTAACGAACTCAATGACAATGCCGGCGCCCGCAAGGGCCGGATGCGCGTCGGCCGTGGTATCGGCTCGGGCAAGGGCAAGACCGCCGGTCGCGGCCAGAAGGGCGCGAAGGCGCGTTCGGGCGTCAGCATCAACGGCTTCGAAGGCGGCCAGATGCCGCTCCACATGCGTCTGCCGAAGCGCGGCTTCAACAACATCTTCGCCAAGGATTACGCGATCGTGAACCTGGGCGCGGTGCAGAAGGCGATCGACGCCGGCAAGCTGGACGCCAATGCCACCATCGACCATGCGGCGCTGAAGGCGGCCGCGCTGGCCCGTGGCGGCAAGGACGGCGTGCGTCTGCTCGGCAAGGGCGAACTGACGGCCAAGGTCAACCTGCTCGTCGCCGGCGCGTCGAAGGGCGCTGTCGAAGCCGTCGAAAAGGCTGGCGGCAAGGTCGAAGTGATCGCCGTCGTTCCCGCCGCTGAAAAGGCCGCCGCCAAGAAGGGCAGCGCCAAGGCCGCGAAGAAGGCGTGAATTAAGCCGTAAGGCTTGCAAGCATGGCCCCGCTGCCCGATATGGGTGAGCGGGGCCACGTGTTTTGGGGACTCCGGAACCCTCGCCGTCCGTATCGAGTGGAGGCTGAGCCTGTCGACAGGCGCAAGGCCATTCGGAATGGACGGGGTGCAATTCCCGGTTCGACAGCGCCCCATCGCCCCGCTAAGGGGTTAGCGATTCCGCTCCGGGCTTTCCAAATCCCGGCAAGATGTTTTGAAGGGCAGCCAAGATGGCATCGAGAGCCGACCAGCTCGCATCCAATCTCAGCCTGGCGAAGTTCAGCCAGGCCACCGACCTCAAGAAGCGCCTGTGGTTCACCCTGGGCGCGCTGATCGTTTTCCGCTTCCTGAGCTTCGTGCCGCTGCCGGGCGTCGATCCGACCGCGCTGTCGCAGCTTTACAAGCAGACCAATGGCGGCATCCTCGACATCTTCAACACCTTCTCGGGCGGGTCGCTGTCGCGCATGAGCCTGATCGCGCTCGGTGTGATGCCCTACATCACCGCCTCGATCGTGGTGCAGCTCGCCGCCTCCCTCTCGCCGCAACTCGCGGCGATCAAGAAGGAAGGCGAAAGCGGCCGCAAGAAGCTGAACCAATATACCCGCTACGGCACGGTGGGCCTGACCGCCGTCCAGGGCTATTTCATCGCCGTGGGGCTGGAAAGCTTCGGCGCCCAGTCGGGCGTGCAGGCGGTGGTCGATCCGGGCTATCTGTTCCGCGTCGCGGCGGTGATCTCGCTGATCGGCGGCACCATGTTCCTGATGTGGCTGGGTGAGCAGATCACCTCGCGCGGCATCGGCAACGGCGTCTCGCTCATCATCATGGCGGGCATCGTCGCGCAATTGCCGGTGACGCTCAGCAACCTCTTCAAGTCGAGCAGCACGGGCGCGATTTCCGGCCTGGTCATCTTCCTGGTGATCGTGCTCGGTTTCGGCCTCATCGCCTTCATCTGCTTCATGGAGCGGGCGCAGCGCCGGGTGCTGATCCAATATCCCAAGCGCCAGACGCGCCAGGGCCTGATGCAGGCCGACCGCAGCCATCTGCCGCTGAAGGTCAACACGGCGGGCGTGATCCCGCCGATCTTCGCCAGCTCGCTGCTGCTGATGCCGCTCACCGTCTCTCAGTTCGCCGGCCAGACCGTGGCGGGCGAGAGCAGGCTGGGCGATTTCGTGCTGACGCTGAACCAGTATCTGTCGCACGGCAGCCCGGTCTATATGGCGCTCTATGGTCTCGGCATTGTCTTCTTCTGCTTCTTCTACACCGCCGTGGTGTTCAATCCGGAAGAGACGGCCGACAATCTGAAGCGCAATGGCGGCTTCATTCCCGGCATCCGTCCGGGCAAGAACACCGAAAATTATCTCGACTATGTGCTCACCCGGATCACGGTGATCGGTGCGGCCTATCTGGCCTTCATCTGCCTGGTGCCGGAATTCGTGATCGCCCGGGCGGGCATTCCCTTCTACCTTGGTGGGACTAGCCTGTTGATCGTCGTCAATGTTACGGTCGACACCGTGACGCAGATCCAGAGCCACCTGCTCGCCCATCAATATGGGGATCTGATCAAGAAGGCGAAGCTGAAAGGGCGTCTGCGCTAAGCGGCGCGGAACGGTAAAAAGCGCGAAGAACAGGGGAGAATGCGCGACATGAATATCATTCTGCTCGGCCCTCCGGGCGCCGGCAAGGGAACGCAGGCGACGCGCCTGGTGGACAGCCGGGCCATGGTGCAACTCTCGACCGGCGACATGCTGCGCGCGGCGGTGAAGGCCGGGACGCCCATCGGCCTCAAGGCCAAGGCGGTGATGGAGGCCGGCGAACTGGTGTCGGACGAGATCGTCTCCGGCATCATCGGGGAGGCGCTGGATGCCCTGGCGCCCGAAACCGGCGTGATCTTCGACGGCTATCCGCGGACCGAGGCGCAGGCCCATTCGCTGGACGGCATATTGGCCGACCGCAACCGCACCCTAGACCATGTGATCGAACTGGAAGTGAACGAGGATGCCCTGGTAGAGCGCATCACCGGCCGCTTCACCTGCGCGACCTGTGGCGAGGGCTATCACGACAGCTTCAAGCAGCCCAAGGTCGAGGGCGAGTGCGACAAGTGCCATGGGCACGAGTTCAAGCGCCGTCCCGACGACAATGAGGAAACCGTCCGCACCCGCATGGCCGAATATCGCGCCAAGACCGCGCCGATCCTGCCGATCTACGAAGCGCGCGGCATCGTCTCGCGGGTCGACGGCATGGCCGATATGGACGATGTGACGGTCGCGATTGCCGCCATATTGGACGGCAAGGGCGCCTGACACCTCTCCGTTCGCGCCGGATTGCCGCATCCGGCCGCTCGGCAAATGCGGCAATCGGCATTAGGCTCGCCCTTCTGATCAGGGAAGGGAAGGCGCGATGGGAAAGCAGCGGATATGGATATGGGCTGGCGTGGCGATGGCTGCGCCGGCCCATTCTGCCGTCACCGACAGCAGCGATCATGGCTTCGCCGTGGAGAACAGCGTCCACATCTCCGCCGACGCGGCCACCGTCTATCGGCTGTTGGGGCAGCCGGGGCGCTGGTGGAACGGGCAGCATACATATAGCGGCGACGCCGCCAATCTCAGCCTCGATCCCATAGCCGGCGGCTGCTTTTGCGAGAAGGTGCCCGGGAAGGACGGCAGGCCGGGCAGCGTCGAACATGGCCGCGTGATCCAGGCGCAGCCCGACAGGCAGTTGCGCCTGTCCGGAGCGCTGGGCCCGTTGCAGGCGGAGGCGGTGACCGGCACGCTCACCTTCGACATTGCGCCCGACGGCGAGGGCGCGCGCGTCGGGATGAGCTATGTCGTCGGCGGCTATCTCCGCGCCGGTGCGGCGGGCATCGCTCCGATCGTCGACAGGGTGCTGGCCGAACAGTTGCAGGGGCTGAAACGCGCCGCGGAAGCAGGCGGGCAATAGCTTTCCATCCCGGTTGCGCCGCTGACGCGCAATGCCATGCCATCCGATAGGCCGACGGGGCGCGCAACGGGCCTCGTCGCGCCACCGCCGCTTTTTTCCGGAAATGCCGCCGGGCTGCGCGTTAACCACGATATTAACGGTATGATTGCTGTTCTGTTGCTATGGCGGACTCATGACAGGGCCGCGCCCTTCCACCCGCCGCCTGACGGAATTGGACGCCTTGCGGGGGCTGGGCGCGCTGTGCGTGCTCGTCTTCCACTATTCGACGCGCTTCCATGAGCTGTTCCCCCAGGCGGCCCATGTTCCCTTCCGCTTTCTGGGCGGCAATTACCGGGTGCTGCTGTTCTTCGCCATCTCCGGCTTCGCGATCTTCTTCACGCTCGATCGCATCCGCACCACCGCCGATTTCCTGATCAACCGCTTCGCCCGGCTCTATCCCGCCTATCTGGTCGCCATGCTGCTGACGCTGGGCGTCGAATATCTGGCCCATGTCTCGCAACTGCTGATCGGGCCGGGGGCGATCCTGGCCAATGTCACCATGCTGCAGGGCTTCGCCTTCCTGCCGGAGGTCGACGGCGCCTATTGGACGCTGACGGTAGAGATCGCCTTCTATGTCTGCATGCTGTCGATCTGGAAGTGGACGGGCCTCAGGCGGCTGGAACCCGTACTGCTCGCCTGGCTGGCCCTGCGCTGGCTCTATGCGCTGTGGCCGGGCATGCCGGAGCGGATCGTGATGCTGCTGGTGCTGCGCTACGTGCCCTTCTTCATCATCGGCATATTGTCCTATCGCGTCTGGGCAGGGCAGCGGAGCTGGCGGCAACAGGCGCCCTATGCCGCGCTTGCGCTGCTGTCGATCGCGACGATCGACAGCCCGGACATCATGCTGGCCGGCCTCCTGCTGCTCGCCGCCTTCGCAGCGCTGACCGCCGGGCGGCTGCACTTCCTCAGCCTTCGTCCGCTCGTCTGGATGGGCGGTATCAGCTATTCCTTCTACCTCATCCACCAGCATGTCGGTTTCGTCGTGATGCTCAAGATGGCGGAGGCGGGATATAGCCCCTGGGCGGGATTTGCGGCGGCGTTCGCCGTGGCGCTGGCGCTGGGCACGCTGATCAACCGGCTGGTCGAACGGCCCGCTGGCGAGGCGATATTGGGCTGGTGGCGCCGTCGCCGGGACCGTGCCGCGCCGCGCGAGACGGCCCCGAGCCGGGCCTGAGGCGATTCGGAAGCGCTGCCCGATCCGTAAGGCCTGGAGGGTTTTCCAAGCAGATGGAATCATCTGCTGACTCGGAAAACGCGACAAAACAAAAACTTAGAGCAGTCGGGCCGATGCAATCGGATCGGAATCTGCTCTAGAGCCAATCGACATTCAGATGATGACGAGCCGAAAATGGCGGTTTTCCGTGACCCGGCGCGCAGCCTACTCAAGGTAGGTGAGCACCGGAAGCACGGAAAAGCGTCATTTGCAGGCCGTCAGGGCTGAATGTCGATTGGCTCTAATCCGCAAAGGGAAACATGGACCACCAGGGCTGCTTCTCCCGCAGCACCCGGGCAAAGCTTTCCCGCGCCTCCAACCGTTCCAGATAGGCGCGCAGCCCCGGAAAGCCCCCGCGCATCGGCTCGATCTTGTCGGCATAGAACAGCGCCGGGGCCGCCGCGCAATCGGCCAAGGTGAAATCGTCGCCCGCCGCCCAGCGCCGCCCCGCCATCCGCGCCTCCAGCAACGCATAGGCCTTGCCAGCATTCGCCGCGCCTCTCCCACGCCATGGGAATCGCGGGCGACGCCCTCGGGCCGGATCTTGTCCGCGACGATCGCCTGCATCGGCGTCATCACATAGAGGTCGAACAGCCGGTCCATCAGCCGCACCTCCAGCGCCGCGTCGGCATCCTCGGGAATCGGCCGGAAGGGTCCGGGATGATGCCCTCCCAGATATTCGACGATGATGCTGGTTTCCGCGACCGTCCTGTCCCGCGCCTCGTCCCGCAGCACGGGGAACTTCCCCAGCGGCCACAGCGCCAGCCACGCCTCCGCCACGGCCGGATCGTCCAGCATGCGCGCCTCGAAAGCCGTGCCGTTCTCGTAAAGGGCGATCAGCACCTTCCAGCTGCAGGAGGAGAGGGGGTGGTAATAGAGAATCATGTCGGCTCCTCTCGTCGGCCATGGGTTCGTGCCATTCCGTTCCCCTGTCTTGTCATCCATCCGTCACGAAGCGCCAAGCGCGGAATCGCCCGGCCCGGGGAATTGCGTGGCAAGCCAAATTTATTTTCCGCGCCAAATTGTCCCTCTTGCCTTTTGCAAAGCCAAGGAAAGTCCGTGCGTCGCTGCGCTGCGCCGTGCCGGACCGTCGATGAAATGAGTCTCCGCGTCGATGAACCGAGTCCCCGAACTGTCATTTACCCCCTTGAAAGGAAATGAAGCTGTGGCACTATCCCTTGTATCGGGTTAACGGGGGTTACCCAACAGATTGTGATCGCACCAACCGGGCCGGTTCCCGGAGGGAGGCTGTTTTTGCCCTTGCGATCGCGTCTGCTGGCCCCATCTCCGTGCCTGACCGGGTCGATAATGCTACATTCGTTCGGCCCGGCCGGCAGCGGCTTGACCGAATCGAACGAAACAGGAACATTCGGGGAGCTGGTCATGGATTTTCGAGACAGCGAACAGGTGAGTGCAAGCGACGTGGCAACCGTGATTGACGAAGTGGTCGAAACCGTGGCGGACAAGAAGAAGACTCCCGCTCCTTCGGATCAGGCGCCGGCCCCTAGGGCCGATCCCACGCCGGGCTCGTCAACCGTGCTGGAACGCCGTTTCCATGTCGTGACCGATGCCAGCCGCGACGCGCTGCTGACCGATTTCGGCAAGGACACGCTGCAGGACCGCTATCTGCTGCCCGGCGAGAGCTATCAGGACCTGTTCGCCCGCGTCGCCGCCGCCTATGCCGACGACGCCGACCATGCCCAGCGCGTCTACGACTATATCTCGCGCCTCTGGTTCATGCCCGCGACGCCTGTGCTGTCGAACGGCGGCACCGGCCGCGGCCTGCCCATCAGCTGCTATCTGAACTCGGTCGACGACAGCCTGGAAGGCATCGTCAACACCTGGAACGAGAATGTCTGGCTCGCCAGCCGGGGCGGCGGCATCGGCACCTATTGGGGCAATGTGCGCGGCATCGGGGAGCCGGTGGGCCTCAACGGCAAGACCAGCGGCATCATCCCCTTCGTCCGCGTGATGGACTCGCTGACCCTCGCGATCAGCCAGGGCAGCCTGCGCCGCGGCTCGGCCGCCTGCTATCTCGACATCTCCCATCCGGAGATCGAGGAATTCCTGGAAATCCGCAAGACGTCGGGCGACTTCAACCGCAAGGCGCTGAACCTGCACCATGGCGTCCTGCTGACCGACGAGTTCATGGAGGCGGTGCGCGACGGCAAGGACTTCGCCCTGCGCAGCCCCAAGGACCAGTCGGTGCGCGGCAGCGTCAACGCCCGCGCCCTGTTCCAGAAACTGGTGGAGGTCCGCCTCGCCACCGGCGAACCCTATATCGTCTTCAACGACACCGTGAACCGCACGATGCCCAAGCATCACCGCGATCTGGGGCTCAAGGTGTCGACCTCCAACCTCTGCTCCGAAATCACTTTGCCGACGGGTCGCGACCATATCGGCAATGACCGCACGGCCGTCTGCTGTCTTTCCTCCCTCAATCTCGAAACATGGGATGAGTGGAAGGACGACAGGCAGTTTGTCGAGGATGTCATGCGCTTCCTCGACAATGTGCTGCAGGACTATATCGACCGCGCGCCGCCGGAAATGGCGCGGGCGAAATATAGTGCGAGCCGTGAACGGTCGGTGGGCCTGGGGGTGATGGGGTTCCACTCCTTCCTCCAGGCCCGGGGACTTCCCTTCGAAGGCGCGATGGCGAAAAGCTGGAACCTGCGCATCTTCAAGCACATCAACGAGAAGGTGAACGAAGCCTCGATGCAGCTCGCGGTCGAGCGCGGTCCGTGCCCGGACGCCGCCGACATGGGCGTGATGGAGCGCTTCTCCTGCAAGATGGCGATTGCGCCGACCGCGTCGATCAGCATCATCTGCGGCGGCGCGTCGGCCTGCATCGAACCGATCCCGGCGAACATCTACACCCATAAGACGCTGTCGGGCAGCTTCGCGGTCAAGAACCCCTATCTCGAAAAGCTGCTGGTCGAAAAGGCGAAGGACTCGACGGCCGTGTGGAATTCGATCCTGGAAAAGGGCGGCAGCGTCCAGCATCTCGACTTCCTGACCCAGGAGGAAAAGGATGTGTTCAAGACCAGCTTCGAGATCGACCAGCGCTGGCTGCTCGAACTGGCCGCCGACCGCACGCCCTATATCGACCAGGCGCAGTCGCTGAACCTGTTCATCCCGGCCGATGTGGAGAAATGGGACCTGCTGATGCTCCACTATCGGGCGTGGGAGCTGGGCATCAAGTCGCTCTATTATCTCCGCTCCAAGTCGGTCCAGCGCGCCGGCTTCGCGGGCGGGGTGGAAGCGGACAACACCATCGACGCCCCCAAATTCGAAATCGGCGAGACCACCGACTATGACGAGTGCCTCGCCTGCCAGTGATCCAAGAATCTCCTCTCCCCTTGTGGGAGAGGAAGGGGCCCGCGCGGCAAAGCTGCGTGGGAAGGTGAGGGGTAAGGCCCCAAACCCGACGATCGCCCGTGCGAGAGAACTGCGCCGCAACGCCACGGATGCTGAGAAGCTGCTCTGGAAGCATCTCCGCCAAAAGCTGTCCGCAGCCAAGTTCCGCCGCCAGGTTCCCATCGGCCCCTATTTCGCGGACTTCGCCTCTCATGCCGCCCGCCTGGTCGTCGAACTGGATGGCGGCCAACATGAAGAAGCGGCAGATGCGCCCCGCACGGCCTTCCTCGAACGGGAAGGCTATCGCGTGATCCGCTTCTGGAACCATGACGTGATGCAGAATCTGGAAGGCATGCTGGCAACCATCGCCGCCTTCACCCCTCACCCTCCCATCGCTGACGCGATGGGCCCCTCCCTCTCCCACAAGGGGAGAGGGTCTGGTATAAGTTTCGCGGAGTAAAAACCCATGCCCCTTCTTCAAGCCAGCAAGGTCTACAAGCCCTTCGAATATCCCTGGGCCTATGAGTTCTGGAAGCGCCAGCAGCAGCTCCACTGGCTGCCGGAGGAAGTGCCGCTGGGCGAGGATTGCCGCGATTGGGCGCAGAAGCTCAGCGACCATGAACGCAACCTGCTGACGCAGATCTTCCGCTTCTTCACCCAGGCGGACGTGGAGGTGCAGGACTGCTACCACGAAAAATACGGCCGCGTTTTCAAGCCGACCGAAATCAAGATGATGCTGACAGCGTTCAGCAACATGGAAACGGTCCACATCGCGGCCTATTCGCACCTGCTCGACACGATCGGCATGCCGGAAAGCGAATATAGCGCCTTCATGCAGTATAAGGAGATGAAGGACAAACACGACTATCTCCAGCAGTTCGGCGTCGACACGGACGAGGACATCGCCAAGACGCTCGCCATGTTCGGCGGCTTCACCGAGGGGTTGCAGCTCTTCGCCAGCTTCGCGATGCTGATGAACTTCCCGCGCTTCAACAAGATGAAGGGCATGGGCCAGATCGTGAGCTGGTCGGTCCGCGACGAGACGCTGCACTGCGAGGGCATCGTCCGCCTGTTCCACGCCTTCGTGAAGGAACGCGACTGCCTGACCCCGGCGGTCAAGGACGACATCATGGACATGTGCCAGAAGACCGTCCGCATCGAGGACGCCTTCGTCGACCTCGTCTTCGAAATGGGCCCGGTGCCCGGCATGACGCCCAAGGACATCAAGAAATATGTCCGCTACATCGCCGACTGGCGCCTGGGGCAATTGGGCCTGAAGCCCATCTACATGATCGACGAGCACCCGCTCCCCTGGCTGACTCCGCTGCTGAACGGCGTGGAGCACGCCAATTTCTTCGAAACCCGCGCCACCGAATATTCGAAGGCGGCCACCCGCGGCCAGTGGAACGACGTGTGGGATGCGTTCGACCGCCGCTCCAAGCTCAAGGGCGGCACCGCCGCCAATGCGGATGAAGCGGGCGATCCGGATATGTTCAAGGCCGCCGGGATCGCGGCGGAATAATCATGACAGGCGAAAAGGCGGCACCGCTCCCACGGTGCCGCCTTTCGGTCCAAGGCAATGCTTCCCGGCCGTCCCCGCCGGCCGGCAAGCTGACCCCCGCATGAACGCCCTGTTTTGTTCCGTTCATGCAACGTTTATCTGCTTTGGTTTGTTGTGCTCCCATCGAAAAGTCGACCAAGGGAGCCAGAGATGAAATCCACCCTGAAAGCCGCTTTAGCCGCCCTGTCGCTTGGCGCCGTGACGCTGAGCGCCGCCCCCGCAGCCGCCGATCCGCCGCCCTGGGCCGGACATGGCAAGGGCCATGGCCGCGACGACTGGAAGCATGGCGGCCGCCACGACAATGGCCGTCACGAAGGCTGGCGCCGTCCCGGCGGCGTGATCTACAGCTATGACTGGAACCGGCCGGACCCGCGCTATGGCCGCTACTATCGGCCCGACCGCTATTATCGCGGCGGCTATGAGCCGATCCGCGTCACCCGCTCTACCCGCATCTATCGCGGCTATGACGACCGCTATTATTGCCGCCGTTCGGACGGCACCACCGGTCTGATCGTCGGCGCGGCGCTGGGCGGCCTGCTCGGCGGCCAGCTCGACCGCGGCTATTCGAACACGGCGGGCATCCTCATCGGCGCAGGCGCGGGCGCGCTGCTGGGCCGGGAGATCGACCGCGGCAATCTGAGCTGCCGCTAAGCCGTGAGGGGAGGGCGAAGGCCTTCCCCTCCCGACCCGCTCAACACCGGGCCATCAATATGGGCGATCAACACCATGGATGCCGCGCCCCGTCCCATTCCCGCGCCAGCCCTTCGCTCACCAGCATCTCGCCGATCGACTGCCCGCCGCGCGTCACCACCCGCAGCGCCCGCCCATAGCGGTCCGTCTCCCGATCCCCGCTCTCCAGCGAGAAAGGGCCGGCATTCATCAACTGCTGCAATCGCTGCGTCGCCCGCGCTCCCAGAGCGGCTTCCTCGGCACAGCGCGGCCCGTGCGTTTCCGGCGCGTCGATGTCCATCACCCGCACCTTCTCGCCATGGAACCAGAAGGTGTCTCCGTCGACCACGCAATTGACGCCCCCGCCGACATGGCAGAAGCCGAATTGCGCCGACAGGCTGTCCCCTGCGACGGGAAAGGCGGCCTCCCGCCCACTCCTCTGGAAGCGCTGCGCCAGGTCCGGCCCGAACCAGCCCAGCGCCGCGCCGATCAGCACCCCGCCGATCACCAGCACGGCGATGGAGGGCCCACGGGACTTCCTGGGTTGCAGGCGCCCGCGCCCAGCCCGACGCGCCTCCGCCAACCAGACCGTTTCGCTGCGCTTCTTCCTCGACCCTCGGCTCATGACGCGGCCATAACGAAAGCCGCTCCTGCCGTCTCGCGCCAAAAGCGTCCGATTTGACCCTGATCAATGATCGCCGCGCGCAAGCCGCCACGCTGTGCCCATCCGCAGGAGGCTCCATGACCACCCCCTATGCCCGCATCGGCGGCGAAGCGACCGTCGCCGCCATCGCCAACCGTTTCTACGACCTGATCGACCGGGACCCCGCCTATGCCGATCTGCGCGCCATCCATGCGGCCGACCTCAGCGCCGTGCGCCATGGTCTCACCCGCTTTCTGGCGGGATGGTCCGGCGGTCCGCGCGACTGGTTCGAACGCGGCCAGTGCATCATGTCGCTGCACCGCGCCTTCCCGATCACCTCGGCGCTGGCGGATCAATGGTCCGCCGCCATGACCCGCGCCATAAAGGCGCAACCGGGCATCGACCCGCAACTCGCCGCCGCCATGGCCGATGCGCTCGGCCATATGGCGCGGGGGATGATCAACCTGTCGCTGGACCAGAACGCGGCTTAGCCGGATAGCAGGCCGGCGGGCCGGACCTTATTCCTCGTCCTCGGTCGGCCCCAATATATCCTCCTCATCGTCCATCTGCGGTTCGCCGGCGAAGGCGTCATTGTCGATCCGGCCGGATCGGTTCATCTCCTCCATCTTCTCCACCAGATCGGGCGTGTCGTCGGGAATGATCTGCGCCGGGTTGGGCCGCCCGCCGCGCTCGCTGTCCTCGGCCAGGTCCGTCGACCGCACCCGCGCCTCATCGGCCACGTCCTGCGCCTGCGAACCCGCATCGGCCTGTTCGTCATTCTCCTCGCCCGTGTCGGGAAAGGGACTGTTGTCGGGTCGGTTCATGCTCTGTCTCCTTTCCCGCTCCAACGGCCGGCGGCCCGCGCCGTTCCCGCCGGGCAAAAGGCGCTGGACAGCATCCCGCGAACGGGGCAAGAGCCGCGGCGATCCTTTTCGCTTCGTTCTGCACAAGGAACTTCCATGCCCCGCCAGCTTATTTCCTCCGGCTCGCCCTTCGAGGCGCAGGTCGGCTATTCGCGCGCCGTCGTCCAGGGCGACTGGTGCTTCGTCGCCGGCACCACCGGCACCGATCCCGAAACCAGGGCCATGCCCGAATCCGTCGTCGATCAGGGCAGGAACGCGCTGAAGGTCATCGGCCGGGCGCTGGAGGAGGCGGGCTTCTCCTTCGCGGACGTGGTGCGCGTCACCTATTACATCACGGACCCGGCCTATTGGGACGTGCTGGGGGAGGCGACCGCACCGGTCTTCGGCGACATCCGCCCCGCCGCGAGCTGCATCGTCACCGGCCTCATCAAGCCGGAGATGAAGATCGAGATCGAAGTCACCGCGTTCAAGGGATAACAGCCATGCTGACCATGTACGGCATCAAGAATTGCGACACGATCAAGAAGGCGCGCAATTTCCTCGACAATAGCGGCAAGGCCTACAGCTTCCACGACTATAAGGTGTCGGGCGTCGACAAGGCGAAGCTGGAGGAATGGGTGATGGAACATGGGTGGGAAACCATCCTCAACCGTTCCGGCACCACCTTCAAGGCGCTGGACGCGGGCGACAAGGCGCATATCGACTCGGAAAAGGCGATTCTGCTGATGATGAGCAACCCTTCGATGATCAAGCGCCCGATCCTGGACCTGGGCGACCGCACCATCGTCGGCTTCAAGGCGACCACCTATGAGGACGCTCTGGAGGGCGTGAAGGCATGACCGTGGGGAGGATGCTCGGGCCGGGCATGTATCGGGCCGCCATCCTCCTCCTCACCCTGTTGATGGCGGCGCCTGCGATGGCCGAACCCTTCATCATCGCCCATCGCGGCGCCAGCGGCGAGCGGCCCGAACATACGCTCGCCGCCTATGAGCGCGCGATCGACCAGGGCGCCGACTATATCGAGCCGGACCTGGTGCTGACCCGCGACGGCGTCCTCGTCGCCCGGCACGAAAATGAGATTGGCGGGACCACCGATGTCGCGGATCATCCCGAATTCGCTACCCGCAGAACCAGCAAGACCATCGACGGCCAGCCCGTCTCCGGCTGGTTCACGGAGGATTTCACGCTCGCGGAACTGCGCACGCTGCGCGCCCGCGAACGGCTGCCGCAGCTTCGCCCCGCCAACAGCCGCTTCAACGACCTGTACCTCATTCCGACCTTCGAGGAGATATTGAAGCTGGTCCGCGCCAAAGAGGCGGAGCTTGGCCGCCGCATCGGCCTCTATCCCGAAACCAAGCATCCCGGCTATTTCGCGGGCATCGGCCTGCCGCATCAGCAGCCCTTGCTCGCGCTGCTCAGCCGATATGGCTATCAGACGGAGGCCGATCCGGTCTTCATCCAGTCCTTCGAGGTCGGCAACCTCAAGGCCCTGCGCGCGGCGACCCGCCTGCGCCTGATCCAGCTGGTGGACGGCGAGGGCGGACCGGCCGATGAACCCGGCACGACCTATGCCGACATGATGACGACCCAGGGGCTGCAACAGATCGCTAACTATGCGGACGGCATCGGCCCAGCGACCGCCATGGTGCTTGCCCCCGACGGGTCGACGGGCCTTGTCGACCGCGCCCATCAGGCCGGGTTGCAGGTCCATGTCTGGACGCTGCGCATGGAAAACGGCTTCCTGCCCGCCGCCTTCCAGCGCCCGGACGATCCGCAGGGCAGGGGGGACTTTGCCGGCTATGTCCGGGCGGTCGCCGGCACGGGCGTCGACGCGATGTTCAGCGATTTTCCGAAACAGGCGCGGCAGGCGCTGAATCCCGCGCCCTGATGTCTTGTCAAATCTCCGGCGGGAGCGAATAACAGCCCTATGCTTTCGCAGAAGACCCGTTACGCCATCCGCGCCCTCCAGCATCTCGCAGACCGCTACCGGCAAGGCCCGGTGCCCCTGAACGAGATCGCCACACGCCAGAATATCCCGTCCAAATTCCTGACGGTGATCCTGTCTGAACTGGCGCGTGAGGGGCTGGTCGCGACGCAGCGTGGGCGGGATGGCGGCTATTGGCTGGCGCTCGCCCCGGTCGACATCAGCTATGGCGACATCGTCCGGCTGACGCGCGGCTCGCTCGCGCTCACCCCCTGCGCCAGCCGCTTCGCGCATGAGACCTGCACCAACTGCCTGCCCGAATCGGAATGCCGCCTGCACCGGGTGATGCTCCGCGTGCGCGACGAAACCGCCAAGGTGCTCGACAGCATCAGCCTGGCGGAACCCTTCGCGACGGAGGAAATGGGCTAGGAACCTTGGCCGGTTGAGCCATCAGGCGCGCCGTGCTCCTGCCTTCGCGGGAGCAGCTTGTGCATCAGGGAAAGCGGAAAAGCAGCAAGCCGCCCCAGCC